>CAZIKZ010000020.1:0-7864 GCA_964539845.1 uncultured Hyphomicrobiales bacterium | reverse complement strand
CGCCGAAAGTGGACGACCACGATGCCGCCCGCGACATTCACTTGGGATTCGACCTCTTCCGACAATTGCACGAGTATCCGGGCGAAGCCCTGGGACATCTCTACATGTACGTCGCCGGACACGGCCTGCCCGTATGACGATGACGGCAGGCTGACGCCGAGCGCCAGGACGCAAAACGCCGTGCAGATCAGGCGCAATTGCCCGGTCCGCTTCAATCGGCAGATCACATCGTGAACCGTCATCTACGCGTGCGCCACTGGTCGGCCAATTCGAGGGCTCGACCCTAGCCGTAGGGGCATTAAATCAGCGTTAACGATACCGCCTGCTTTTCAGGACCTTAGCGTGACGGTTCAGCAGAGCGTCGCGCGTATGCGGCCGTGACAATCACGAACCGCTCGGACGGCCTTCGATCTTGGGCAGATCCTGACGTTTCGCCTGCGCATTGGAATCGACCTCCGGGCGGGCGGCGAGTGTGGTCGTCAGGCGCTGCGCCGCCTCCGGCGTCATCTGCGAGAGGATTTCGGACATGCGGCGCGGCTGAATCAATCTGGCGACGTCGGTCGCAAGCTTCACTTCAAGCTTCTCGAAAATCTTCGCCGCGTCCTTTGGCTTCATGCCCTCATACATCGTGACGAGATTCTTCAGCCGATGAAGCTCGACCTCTTCCTTCTGCTGTGTCGCGGCAACGATGCGTTCTTCCGCCAGCTTCAGTTCGTTGAGCCGCTCATCGAGCTTTTTCTCCGCCGCCTTGATGAGCGTGTCCCGCATATCGAGTTCGCTCTGGCGTTTCTCGAGTTCCTTGCGCCGTTCCGAAAGCCGCTCCAGCAAGGCACGTTCCGCCGGCGAAGTGTGCGGCTGATCGAGTTGGACGACTGTGCCGCTGCTTGGCGCTTTCGGCGGCGTCTTCGCATATTTGGGATCGACCGGCTTGTCGGCGACGGCGGGTGCATCTTTGGCAGGCGCCGGTTTGCTCTCGCCGACCGACCCGGTGACATCCGGGTAGCCGAACATCTCCTGCGCCCAGGATTTGGGGCGCGCCGGTTCCGGATTCTGGGCAGGCCGAACAGTTACGATCGGCTGGTCACGCACAAGGCGATCCTGCTTCGCCTGATGACCCGCGCCGAGCGTGTAGCCGCCATCCATCACGATGCCCGTAACCTTGAGCAGGAAAAGCCCAGCGGCCGCGACCAGCACGATCGGAACGAGACGCAGACGATGAAACAGGAGCGTCATGCAGCGCGGCCTTGCGCGCGTACGCGCGCCCTCTCCGCGAAAGCCTGGGCCGCTGCGGCGACGGCCTTCGCATCATTGGCCGCAGGTGCCGGGACCAGATCCGGCTCGGGCGTGGACTCGCCGCCGAGCAGCGTGTTGGCGTAAGCGATCTTGCGCAGGCGGCCCAGCACTTCTTCGCCGGCCTGCAGGCTGGTTGCGATCGCCTTGCAGTAAGCCTCGGCCTCGCGCAAACGCGAGCCCAGGGTGTCCTCGGTCTCTCGCGCGGTAATCTTCAGGCCGGCAATCGCCCGTTCCGCCCGCTCCGTCGCCATGACGAGTTCGACGACACTGGCCTTCATGAGCTTTTCGTCGGCCTTGAGCCGCCCGATCTGCTTATTGAGCCGCGCACAATAGAGAATGGTCAGCAGCAGCAGAACCGCGACCAGCGCTTCTATCGTCAGTCCGAAACCGTAGCTCATGGAGCCTCCGCGTGCTTCTGGGAGTCGTCGGCATTCTCGAACATCGCATAGGTCATCTTCGGCTTGCGCAGCGGCTTTGCGACACGCACCGACACGCGATCGCCAACCCGCCCCATGCGGCCCTCGGTCAGAGAGACGTCACCGCAACGCAACGTCACCATCGCGTCGGAGCGGATTTCCAGCGGCAGCGTATCGCCGACCTGCAAGCTCATCATCTGGCGAAGCGGCAAGCGCGCTTCATACAGAACCGCATCGACGGTGATTTCCGCCTGCCCGATCTCGGTCGCCAGATGCTCTTCCCAGATGTGATCGCGGCCGAACTTCTCGCCCATGAACATCTGCAGCAGAACGCCGCGGATCGGTTCGATGGTGGCGTAGGGAATCAGCAATTCGGCAGTGCCGCCGCGGTCTTCCATATCGATGCGCAGGCGCACCAGGATCGCGGCATTGGCCGGACGCGTGATCGCGGCGAAGCGTGGATTGCTTTCGATACGGTCGATGTTGAACTGGACCGGCGACAACGGCTTGAAGGCGAGTTCGGCGTCCGCGAGGATGACTTCGACCATCCGCTTGACCAGGCTGGTCTCGATGGTCGTGTAAGGCCGGCCTTCAACGCGCATCGCGCCGGATCCGCGGCGGCCACCGAGCAGCACGTCGATCATCGAATAGATCAGGCTCGAATTGACCGTGATCAATCCGAAATTGTCCCACTCCTCGGCCTTGAACACGGCGAGGATCGTGGGCAGCGGGATCGAGTTGATATAATCGCCGAAGCGCACCGAGGTGATACGATCGAGCGAAACTTCGACATTGTCCGAGGTGAAATTGCGTAGCGACGTCGTCAGCAGCCGGACCAGCCGGTCGAAGACGATTTCGAGCATCGGCAGACGCTCGTATGACACCATCGCGGAATCGATGATGGCGCGAATGCCGGAATTGTCGTTGAGACTGACATCCGCGAGGCTGAAGCCGAGCAGACCGTCGATCTCTTCCTGATTGAGGACGCGTTCGGAAGCGCCCTTCTGGCTGAGTTTGTTCTCGTCCACCATCGCAGCCCATTGGTCGCTGATGGTGGGTGAATTCCCGGCCGATGCCGAGGACGGCGTCGCGGTGGTGATGTCCATGCTATCGCCGTCGGCTTCGAGGGTGCGCCCCCAATCCGCTGCAAGCGCGTCCTGGTCGACCGGTGTCACTGGACCACGATTTCCTTGAACAGGACGGCGTTTACGCGGTTCGGTGCGATTGCATAATTGACGCGCCGAGTCAGTTCTTCCTTCAGGCGGTAGAGACCGGCGGATCCGTCGAGATCGGTCGGGCGCAATTCGCGCAGATAGGTCTGAAAGGAGTCCATCACCCGCGGCATAACCGGCTGGACCTGCTGGACCATGGCGGCGTCCGGTAGCTCAAGGACGATCTTCACCTTGAGATATTGCGGACGATCACTGCCAGTATTGGCGAGATTAACGAGTGTGTCGGGCAGATCGAGGAAGGCCGGCGGCTTCGTCTGCGGCGCGGCCACGACCGGTGCGGGCTTGGGCTTGAATATAAAGAAGCCCGCCCCGCCGCCCACGGCCAGAACCCCGGCCGCGATCATGATGATCAGCTTGCGCTTCGACTTGACCGGCGCCGGTTTGGCGGCGCCCTCCGCATCCTGTTCGCTCGCGGCTTCGGAGCGCTTGTTCTTGTCGGCCATCATGTGCCCCCGGTGTGGCGCGGGCTTGCACGAAGCCTTCGCAACCTGTTCGCGCAAAGTATCGCCATGATGGTTAACGAAAACTTTCAAACCGCTCGAAAGCAGGAAGATTTTGCCGGGTTGGCCGGGCCGGAATTGCCGCAACGGCACCGGCTGACAACCTGCGCTTTCACCTAAACTGCTGATCTCATTCGATTTTCCAAGTTGGCACGGCTGCTGCAAAGCAGAGGCTGTCCAGGCTTGGGAGAGCCGAGACACATGCCGTCGCGGTTAACGCCTTGGGAGGGCACCAGCCGCGGCAGACTTGGGGGAGATCGGGATGGAAAATGCCCTTCTGATCGGGTTGTCGCGACAAACGTCGCTGCGGCGCGAACTCGACGTGGTGTCGAACAACATCGCGAACATCAACACCACCGGCTTCAAGGCCGGAACCGCGGTGTTCGAAGAATATATGATGCCGGGCGCGAAGCACGACGACTTCCGCCACAGCGATCGCAAGATGTCTTTCGTCCACGATCGCTCGACCTGGCATGATCTCAGTCAGGGACCGGTGCGTCAGACCGGCAATCCGCTCGACGTCGCCCTTGACGGCAAAGCCTTCATGGTCGTGCAGACGCCGCGCGGCGAACGCTACACTCGCAACGGCTCGTTCCAGATCAACGCGCAGGGACAGCTCGTCACCACCGACGGTTACCCGGTGATGGGAGAAGCTGGGCCGCTTCAATTTCAGAACACCGACAAGGACGTCACGATCAGCCGCGACGGCACCATCTCGGTCCTGGATGGGGTCCGCGGCAAACTCAGACTGGTCGCCTTCTCGAACGCCCAGCTCCTGCAGAAGGACGGCGGTTCGACCTTCAAGACGACCGATGACATGCAGCCGACGCCCGCAGAATTGCCGCACGTCATGCAGGGCTCGCTTGAGCAATCCAACGTGAAGGCCGTCGTTGAAATGACGCGGATGATCGAGGTCAGCCGTCAATACACGCAGATCGCCGGTCTGCTGCAACAACACGGCGACACAAGACGTTCGGCGATCGAGCGTCTTGCCGAAGTACCAGCGTAGCAACGAGGAACCGCCATGCGAGCCCTGCACACGGCAGCGACGGGAATGATGGCCCAGGAACTCAACGTCCAGGTCATCTCCAACAACATCGCGAACATGCGCACGACCGGCTACAAGCGGCAGCGCGCGGAATTCCAGGACCTACTCTACGAGCAGGTGAAGCGTGTCGGTACGCAGACGTCGGAACAGGGCAACATCCTGCCGGCCGGAATCGAGCTTGGCTCCGGCGTCAAGACCGTCGGCACCCCGCGCCTGATGACGCAGGGGCCGATCACCACGACCGGCAAGGAAACCGACATCGCGGTCCGAGGCGAAGGGCTGTTTCCGATCACCCTGCCCGACGGACGAACCGCCTATACGCGCGACGGCTCGTTCGCGATCGACGCAACCGGCCGCCTTGTTACCGCACAGGGTAATCTCGTGCAGCCGACCATCACGGTCCCCGCCAACTCGATGGGCCTGACGGTCAATGTCCAGGGACAGGTTTTCGTCACGCCGGCTGGCACGACCACGCAGACCCAGGTCGGGCAGATCCAGCTCGCCGTATTCATCAACAAGTCCGGTCTGCAAGGCATCGGCGACAACCTGTTTCTGGAAACGCCGTCGTCCGGCACGCCGCAACTCGGAACACCGAGCACGCTCGGCTTCGGCAGCCTGCTGCAGAACTCGCTCGAGCAAGCCAACGTCGAAGCCGTCAGCGAAATCTCCGACCTGATCGCCGCGCAGCGCGCCTACGAGATGAATGCGAAGGTCGTGTCCGCCGCCGACCAGATGCTGCAATCCACATCCGGCATGATGCGATAAGGAGCAAGACCGATGATGACGCGACTTGCAGCTCTGGCCCTCATCGCCATCGCCACCACATCAGCCAACGCACAGACGGCCTCGTTGCGGCCGACGATCCTCGTCTCAGGCGACCTCGTCCGCATCGGCGACCTGGTTACGGATGCCGACGCCGACAAGGCCGACATCGCGGTGTTTCGCGCGCCGGATCTGGGCGAAACCGGCAGCGTACGGATCGCAGCGGTCATCGAAGCGTTGCGTCCGCATAATGTCGATGTCGACATGAACGGTCTGTCTGAAGTCTCGGTTACGCGCGCGAGCCGCATGATCGGCGGAAACGAGATCAGGCACCGGATCGCCGAGATCGTCGCGGAACGGCTGCGCGTCGCAGACGCCAGCAATATCGCCGTCGCGCTCGACATGCCGCCTGCGACGCTTCACCTCGATCCGGGCGACGTCGGTCCTCTGATGCCCGTGCGCATGCAGTTCGACCCGCGCAGCGGCCGGTTCGATCTGTCGTTCAGAACCAGCGAGTCGCAGCTCCGCGTGACCGGCAGCGCGCACGAAGCCCACGAAATCGTGGTGATCACGCGCCCGGTGGCGCGGGGCGACGTTATTCGGAAGTCCGATGTCACGGTCGAGAAGCGCCCGAAGACCGAGGTGGTGGCCGACGCCGTGCGTGAGCTGTCCGCCGCGATCGGAATGGCCGCACAGCAGACGTTCCGCCCGGGCCAGATGATCCGCAGCGCTGACCTCAGCCGGCCGCAACTGGTCAAGCGTTCCGAGATGGTGATGGTCATCTACGAGGTGCCGGGCATCGTTCTGACCGCGCGCGGCAAGGCCGAAGAATCCGGCGCGCAAGGCGACACCATCAACGTCGTCAATGTCCAGTCGAAGCGGGTCATCCAGGGCGTCGTGACCGGACACAACCAGATCACAGTGACATCGCTTATGCCGCGCATCACGTCCGCGGCCCTCACCAAGGCAGAGTAAAGTCATGCCCGTCGTTCAAGTCCCGTTCCGAAATGCCATCCGCATCGTGGTCCTTGCGGCGCTTCTCGGCGGCTGTTCATCAATTGACCGCCTGCGCACCATCGGCGAGCAGCCTCCGCTGTCGCCGGTCGAAAACCCAACCACTGCACCGGGATACAAACCCGTCCAGATGCCGATGCCGATGCCGCAACCAGCCTCCTTTAATCCGAATTCTCTGTGGCGGAATGGCTCGCGTGCCTTCTTCAAGGATCAGCGCGCGCACCAGGTCGGCGACATCCTGACTGTGAAGGTTAAGATCGACGACAAGGCCTCGGTCGAAAACGAGACCCAGCGGCGGCGCAAGGCGAACGAAGATGCGGGCGTAAAAGACTTCCTCGGCAGGACAGCGCTTCCGGGTCTGATCAAGGCCGCGGTCCCGAGCACACTCATCAACGCCGATTCGTTGACATCGACCGAAGGCAAAGGCACGACCGACCGCAAGGATGAAATCTCGACCAACATCGCCGGTGTGGTGACGCAGGTTTTACCGAACGGAAACCTCGTGCTCGAAGGCCGTCAGGAAGTGCGGGTCAATTTCGAGGTCCGCGAACTGGTCGTGGCCGGCGTGGTTCGACCCGAAGACATCGAGAGCGACAACACGATCGACTCCACCAAAATCGCGCAGGCCCGTATCGCTTATGGCGGACGCGGCCAGCTCACCGACATGCAGCAACCGCGCTACGGTCAGCAGGTCATGGACATCCTGCTCCCGTTCTAACTTCCACGATTTGCCCGCGCGCGAAGCGCAGGCCCGACCTCCCACGCCACCCTGGGCAATTGCCGGGACGGCGATCAACGCGGCCTCCGGCAATCTCCCCTGCCGGAGGCCGCGCTCGCATTGGACCCCTCGCCTGCTATAATCCCGCGGCCTTGGGGGCTTTTGCATGCATATTCTGATGTTCGTCGTGATCGGTGTGGCTCTGCTCGCCGTCATGCATTTCGGACCGCGCCTCGCCGGCCTGAGCTTCGACGGAACGTGGGTCTTCATCTGGATCTGGCTGATCGTATCGATCCTGAACGGACTTTACGGGCACATCCGCGTCGGCATTCCCGTACTCAACGAGATCGGCGCTTTCATTCCGATCTTCGGCATTCCGGCGGCGCTTGCCTGGTTTCTGCTGCGGCGCTGACAACAGATCCGGTTCAAGCCAGCCCCGTTTCGACAACGCGTTCGGGATCGCGCATTAGACTTCGTCCGCGGGAGGCAGGTCACCCAGCACCTGCCCGGCCCGCTTGGGCTTGGTGTAGGGCGTCGGCTTCGGCACATTGCCATGCATCAGGTCGGCGCCGGCACCGATGCCGCCCGCCACTTCGAGCGCAAAGCGCTCGGAGTCGCGCCGCCGCAACTCCTCGACAATCCCGGTCGCCTCAGCATCCGGAACGCCGAGTTCCTGCAACGCCGTCTCGCCGAATTTCATCGCCGACTCGAACGTCTCGCGCACCTGGGTCTCGACACCCTTGTGAACAAGCTCGAGCGCATGCTCACGGTCGAACGAACGCACCATGAGCTTGGCTTGCGGGAAATCGTGCATCACGATTTCCGAGATGCGCGTCGCGGTGTAGCGATTGTCGACGCAGACCGCGATCAGCTGTGCCTTG
>CAZIKZ010000019.1:0-26326 GCA_964539845.1 uncultured Hyphomicrobiales bacterium | reverse complement strand
TCGCAGGCGGCGTCGCGGTGATCCGCGTCGGTGGCGCGACCGAAGTCGAGGTGAAGGAGCGCAAGGATCGCGTCGACGATGCGATGCATGCAACCCGCGCCGCGGTTGAGGAAGGCATCCTGCCGGGCGGCGGCGTCGCCCTGCTCCGTGCCAGCGAGGCCCTGAAGAAGATCAAGACCCAGAACGACGACCAGAAGACCGGCGTCGAGATCGTGCGCAAGGCTCTGCAGTCCCCGGCTCGTCAGATCGCGATGAACGCAGGCGAAGACGGTTCCGTCATCGTCGGCAAAATCCTGGAGAAGGATCAGTATTCCTTCGGCTTCGATGCGCAGAATGCCGAGTACGGCAACATGCTCTCGAAGGGCATCATCGACCCGACCAAGGTCGTGCGTGCTGCGATCCAGAATGCTGCCTCGGTTGCCGGTCTCCTGATCACGACCGAAGCCATGGTTGCCGAACTGCCGAAGAAGAACAGCGGCGGCGGCGGCGGAATGCCGGGCGGCGGCGGAATGGGCGGCATGGGCGGAATGGATTTCTAAGGAAATCCATTCGCCCAAGCGTCAAAAAGGCTCAAACCGCGCAAGCGCGGTTTGAGTGGCGGAATGGATTTCTAATCCATCTGCACTGCCTGTCAGACTACCGAAGGGGCCGCGCGAGCGGCCCCTTTTGCTTCGGTGCGGCGCAACTTGACATCACACCGACGCGGTAGAAGCTCCGTCTCATGCAAGACGGCATAACACTCCTCTGCCCGCCTCACCTCCCGGCCGAGCAATTCACCGACGCCAAGGCCGCCGTCGCGCGGCTCCAACATATCTATCGCCGCAACACGACATTCCTGCGCGAGCGGTTCGAAGCCTTCGCGGCGGGCGCGCCGCTCGATACACGGGTGCGCGCGACCTACCCCTTTGTTCGCGTCACCACCGACACCCATGCACGTGTGGATTCACGCCTGTCCTACGGCTTTGTCTCCGGTCCGGGCACACACGAGACCAGTGTGACCCGCCCTGATTTATTCTGTGACTATTTCACCGAGCAGATCGAGCTGTTGATGTCCAATCATCGCGTGCCGGTGGAGATCGGCGAATCGCATGAACCGATCCCCATCCACTTCGCCTACACGTCCGATATCGGGATTGCGGCAAGCCTCGTGTCCGGCGGACTCCAGGCTGCAGGCCGCCCGCTGCGCGACCGGTTCGATGTGCCCGACCTCGCGACCATGGATGACTCGATCGTCGACGGTACGCTTCGGCTGCCGCCGGGCGCACCCGCCCCGCTCGCGATGTTTCGCGCCGCCCGCGTCGATTATTCGCTGCACCGGTTGGTCCACTATACCGGCACCGATCCCGAGCATTTTCAGAACTTCGTGATCTTCACGAACTACCAGTTCTACGTCGATGCGTTCGTACGCATGTGCCGCGAGCGGGTGTCGGCGGGCGATCCTTTGTATGACGCATTTATCGAGCCCGGTAACATCGTGACGCGCAGGGGCGCGCCCGCGGCGATACCGATGGCGCCCGCACGCATGCCGCAGATGCCGGCCTATCATCTGGTCGCCCCGCGCAGCCGCGGCATCACCATGATCAATATCGGCACTGGTCCGTCGAACGCCCGCAACATCACCGATCATGTCGCCGTGCTGCGTCCACATGCCTGGCTGATGCTCGGACACTGCGCAGGTCTCCGTAATTCCCAGAAGCTCGGCGATTATGTTCTGGCGCATGGCTATGTGCGCGAGGATCACGTGCTGGACGAGGAATTGCCGCTCTGGGTACCGATCCCTGCTCTCGCGGAAATTCAGGTCGCGCTCGAACAGTCCCTTGCCGAAGTAACGGGGCTGGCGGGCTTCGACCTCAAGCGCATCATGCGCACAGGTACCGTGGCGAGCGTCGACAATCGCAATTGGGAGCTTGGCAATCATGCCGCCGTGATCCAGCGGCTGTCGCTGTCGCGCGCCGTCGGGCTCGACATGGAGTCGGCGGCCATCGCCGCAAACGGCTTCCGGTTTCGCGTCCCCTACGGCACGCTCCTTTGCATCTCGGACAAGCCGTTGCACGGCGAGATCAAGCTCGCCGGGATGGCCGCCGAATTCTATCGCCAGCGAGTCAGTCAGCATCTCGAGATCGGGCTTGCCGCGATCGAAAAGCTGAAGTCGCAGGAATGGGAGCGGCTGCACTCGCGCAAACTGCGCAGCTTCGCCGAGGTTGCGTTCCAGTAGAATTGCCGCGTAGCCGTCCGCACAGGCGCTTGCCGACGCCCTCGTGCAAGGGTTTGATAGGGGCCCCGCCATCGTGCCGCTGTTGCCGATCGCGCCCTTGCGGCAGCCTTAGCAGGAGGAGCCAGCATGTCAGACGTCAAGCTCGCACCGGGTATCACGCCCGCCGGAAAGAGCATAACGCCGACGGTGTGGAATATTCTCGGCCACACCTATTACGAGAAGTCGAACTGCCCGACGTCATTCTCGTTCGAGACCTA
Organism: uncultured Hyphomicrobiales bacterium; assembly: GCA_964539845.1. GTDB lineage: Bacteria > Pseudomonadota > Alphaproteobacteria > Rhizobiales > Xanthobacteraceae > Pseudorhodoplanes. The sequence continues at coordinate 23,854 of CAZIKZ010000019.1, read as the reverse complement.
CGATCCGCCCGGCACCTTTGTCCCCCCGCATATTCATCCGATGCAGGACGAATTCATCTACATGCTGGAGGGTAGCTTCGACCTGTATCTCGACGGCAAATGGGTGAAGGCCGGCCCCGGCGATCTCGTGCGCATGCCGATGGGATTACCACACGGCTATTACAACAAGACCGAAAAGCCGACCCGCGCGCTGTTCTGGGTATCGCCGTCGCGACGGCTGAAGGAGCTTTTCGATCTGCTGCACAATCTGACCGATCCGGAGGAGGTCGTGCGCCGTTCGGCCGCGCACGAAGTCGAGTTTCTACCACCCGGCAGCGTCCCCGGTGCGTGACCTGTTCGCGTCCGCGCAAAAAGAAAGCCCGGCTTGCGCCGGGCTTTCGCATTCCTGGAGATCGTATTCCGGTTAGCGCAGGGTCATCCGGGCGACACCGACCGCGAGGTTTACGCCGACCTGTCCCTGCAGCGAAAGCGGCTGCAGCGAGATGGTGCGGTTCGAACCACCCACGAGCACATTCGCACCCCCGCCAAGTCCGAGCGAGGCATCACCGCTCGCACCGACATAAGTGCCCGACAGCGTCCGCGGCGGCAGCTTCGAGGTGCGGGCAAACACGCCCCAGATCATCCGGCCACCGCCGGTGACGCCAAGGTCGAGCCCGAGCCGTCCGATTTGGCCGGTATAATATTCGCGCCGTCCGCCGTTGCTCGGCGTGAACGTGCAGCGGATCTGCTGGCGCGAACCGATGATCAGGCCAACGGTGGGCGCCAGGTCGCAGGCCAGTCCGCCCGCTCGCACCCGGCTCTGGGCCTCGGCGGAGGTGGCAGCGAACGACAGCGACACAGCAGCGATTGCGGTGATGATGGAAAGGCGCATGGATATCCCCCGGCAAAAGTCTGTATCGTTGCGTTAAGCCACGTTCGCGGCGGCGGCACAATACGGTTTTGCACCGAGGCCGGTAGCATAGTCGGGTTCGGGGTCGAAGGAAGGAGAACGCTGGCATGCCATCCAAGCAGGGGCAAATCTATACCGGCATTGGCGGCTGGACCTACGCGCCCTGGCGCGGCGAATTCTATCCGAAGGGTCTGCCGCACGCGCAGGAGTTGCGTTACGCCGCGAGCCATCTGACGTCGATCGAAATCAACGGCACTTTCTACCGCACGCAGAGTCCGGCGACTTATCGCAAATGGGCTTCCGAGGTGCCGGACGGCTTCGTGTTCTCGTTGAAGGGTCCGCGCTTCGCGGTGAACCGCAGCGTGCTCGCGGAGGCCGGCGATTCGATCAAGCGCTTCCTCAATTCCGGTGTCAGCGAATTGGGTGATCGGCTCGGTCCGCTGCTGTGGCAATTCGCGCCGACCAAGAAATACGACGAGGCTGATTTCGGCCGGTTCCTGGAGCTTCTTCCGGACGACTTCGATGGCCGCAAACTCCGCCATGTGGTCGAGGTGCGGCATGACAGTTTCCGCGTCCCCGCCTTTGTGACGCTGCTGCGACGTTTCGGAATCGCGGTCTGCTTCTCCGAGCACGCGACCTATCCCGCGATCCCCGATGTGACCGCCGATTTCGTCTATGCGCGCCTGCAGAAGGGTGAGGACAAGATCAAGACCGGCTACCAGCCCGAGGCGCTGGACGCCTGGGCCGCCCGCACCAAGCAATGGGCTGGCGGCGGCGCCCCCGGGGATCTGAGCGTTGTCGATCCGTCGGCCAAACTCAAAAAGCAGCCCCGCGACGTGTTCGCCTACTTCATTCACGAGGGAAAGGTGCGCGCGCCGGCTGCGGCAATGGCGCTGATCGAGCGGCTCGGCGCGGGAGTTGATCGATAGGGCGCCGAACGGCGATAGTGCACCGGGAGCCGGCAGACGCAGCCGGCCTGGAGCACGATATGGAAATTCCGCTTATTGCCCAAGCCGCGGCGACCGCAGGCATCGTCCTGACCGTGGTCCAGTACTGGATGAAGACCATGATCCCGCTCAGGATCATGGGCATCGCTACCAACGTGCTGTTCCTGATCTATGCCGGCATCTCCGGCATCTGGCCGACGATCGTGCTCAACTGCATCGTGCTCCCACTCAATCTCTACCGCGTGCACGAGATGCGCCAGCTGATCCGGCGCACCCAGCGCGCGGCGCGCTCCGACCTCGACATGACCTGGCTCCAACCATTCATGACGCGGCGCAAGACCAAGAAGGGACAGGTGCTGTTCCGCAAGGGCGACGTCGCGGAAGCGATGTATCTCGTCGTCTCCGGAAAATTCCAGCTTCAGGAAATCGGCATCGCACTCGACCCCGGAGCGGTGGTTGGCGAACTCGGCCTCCTCTCGCCCGAGGGGCTGCGTACGGCAACGCTGGTTTCGCTCGAAGACGGCGAAGTGCTGTCGCTCGCCTATGAGAAGTTCGAGGAGCTTTACTATCAAAACCCGGAATTCGGGCTCGGCTTCCTCAAGCTGACCAGCAAGCGGCTGTTCGAGAACATTGCGCGTCTGGAGGCCGAACTCGCTGCGCGTCCGCCGCGGATCGTTCCGCAGCCCTCACCGATGACCAAGCACTGAGAGGTCCGCATAAGCGAAAAAGCCACGAAATGAGGCAGGTGCGCGTACATCCGGCGTCACCCACGACATTCGTGGCGGAAAACGATGGAGCTTTCGCATCATCATCGCTTTCAAGCCATATGGGGAACCAAACGCGTGACCGCAAGGGGCACCCATAACCGTATGTCGTTCGGCGACCGGTAGAGGCTCACATGGCCGCAGCCCGCAAGCTCTTCACCATCGGCTACGAACAGTCCCGTCCCGACGCTGTCCTCGCGGCGCTGAAGAAAGCGAAGGTCCAGATTTTGGTCGATACCCGCGCCGTTGCCGCTTCGCGCAAGCCAGGCTTTTCCAAGCGCGCGCTGTCGGCGTCGCTTGACGATGTCGGCATCGCCTATCTGCATCTGCAAAAACTCGGAACGCCTGCGGACGGCCGGGCGGCCGGGCGCGCGGGCCGGATCGACGCGCTCTGGCGCATTTATGACAAGCAACTGAAGACGCATGACGCGATCGAGGCGATGGACGAATTGCTCGCGATCGTCGGAGCCGGAAAGCGGGTCTGCCTTTTGTGTTTCGAGCGCAACCCCGAGCATTGCCACCGCAGCCGCATCGCCGGAATCGTCCATGAACGAACCGGCGCCACGGTCACGGACCTCATCCCGGACTTCTAGTTCTCGCCATCCCCGAAAGAAACATTTCGATTGAAGTCGCCGTTGAAGGCGGCCAGTTTACCGCGCCTTCCTTTCCCGCCTTCCCTCCCACTCTCCTTCCGCCTTTCCTCCCGTCCGGAGCTTACGTTCATGGCCGACTTTATCGGCTACCTCACCCATATGCGTTTTGCCGAAATTATCGGCTATGTCGCAGCCGCTCTCGTCTTTGCCACCTTCTCGATGAAGACCATGGTGCCGCTGCGGGTCGTCGGCATCTGTAGCAATTTGTTCTTTATCGCCTATGGCTATCTGAATCCGGCCTATCCGTTGCTGGTCCTTCACTGCATGCTGCTGCCGCTGAACATCTTTCGTTTGCGCCAGATGCAGTCTCTCGTGAAGGAAACGAAGGAAGCCTTCGAGGGCGACCTCGACATGAACTGGATCAAGCCATTCACGACGACGCGCGCGATAGCGCCGGGTGAAGTCCTGTTCCGCAAAGGCGATGCGGCCAACGAAATCATCTTCATCATGTCGGGCAGCCTGCGCATCCCGGAGCTTGGCATCGCTGTCCCACCGGGCGAGGTGGTCGGCGAACTCGGTATGTTGTCGCCCGACAAGGTGCGCACGCAGTCGGCTATCTGTGTCGATGGCGGACAGATCCTGGTCATCACCTACGATCAGGTCCGACAATTGTTCTTCCAAAATCCCAAGTTCGGCTATTACTTCATGCAGATCAGTGCGCGCCGCCTGTTCGAGAACATGAAGCGCATGCAGGCGGAGATCGAGACGCTGCGCGTAGCGCGCCCGGCGGAGGACTATCGCGCCGTAGAGCCCTGACCCTGTAGCAAACGCCCGCAGGTGCGGCGCCGACAGCCTGCTGTCCTCACGCGACTAACCACGTGCAATTTCCCGTTGAACCGTCTTGCGAAGGCGGTCAGTTTATCCGTCCGGGGATCAGGGGATTGCCATGACATTAGCTGAAGTTTTCAACCACTTCGGAGGGCTTCAACCGACCGAATGGCTCGGCTACATCGCCGCCGCATTCGTCTTCGCGACATTTTCGGTGAAGACGATGGTGCCGCTGCGCGTGATCGCCATTTCGAGCAATATCCTTTTCATCGCCTATGGATATCTGCACCCGGCCTACCCGGTGCTGCTCCTGCATGTCGCGTTGCTGCCGCTGAATTTCTGGCGGCTGCAGCAGATGCTGTCGCTGGTGCGCGAGACCGAAACGGCTAACGAAGGCGATCTTGATATGAACTGGATCAAGCCGTTCACGACGACGCGTACGATGGCGCCCAATGATGTGCTGTTTCGCAAGGGCGATCCGGCCAACGAAATCATTTTCATCATGTCCGGCAGCCTGTGCATTCCGGAGCTTGGCATTGCAGTGCCGCCGGGTGAGGTGGTCGGCGAACTCGCCATGCTGTCGCCCGACAAGGTCCGTACGCAGTCGGCTGTCTGCGTCGATGGCGGACAGATCCTCGTCATCACCTACGATCAGGTCCGGCAATTGTTCTTCCAGAATCCGAAGTTCGGGTACTACTTCCTGCAACTCAGCGCGCGCCGCCTGTTCGAGAACATGAAGCGCCTGCAGGCCGAGAACGAGGTGCTGCGGGCCGGGCGCTCTGCTGACGAGGTTCTCCCCGTGGAGCCGTGATGGTTCCGCCAGCACTGGAGCGCCTCAAACGACGCTTGCCCAATGGCAATGCCTGGTCGAATATCGTCGTGATCGGGCCAGCCGCTGGAGACCGCTTTCGTGCCTCCCGAATACCGCAACAACCGCGATGACGCCCCCCGCCCCGTCGCAGCCATGGCCGCGACCTTTCCGGACGGCGACCGCATTCCGCTGCATCTCCACAAGCGCGGCCAGCTCATCCACGCGATCCATGGCACCATGAAGGTCGAGACCGCCGACGCGGCCTGGATCGTGCCGCCCGCGTTGGGACTGTGGATGCCCCCGGCGTTTCCCCACGGCATGGTTATGCGCGGCGACCTTGCCATGCGCACGATCTACATCGATCCCGGAGCGTGCCGCGACCTTCCGCAAACGCCGCTCCTGGTCGAAATCGGCGGCCTGATGCGTGAACTGATCCTCGCGGCGCTGGAAGAACCGCTCGACTACGACGAGTCCGGTCGCGGCGGCATGATCGCGAAACTGATCCTCGCGGAACTTGGTCGCATGCAGGAGCGCAAGATGCAGGTGCCGATGCCGCGCGATCCGCGGGCAACGCGCGTGGCGCGCGCCCTGCTCGACCATCCCGACGCGGACGGCGATCTCGACACCTGGGCGGATCGCGCCGGAGCCAGCCGGCGTACGCTGGCGCGCTTATTCCGCAGCGAGACCGGCTTCAGCTTCAACGAATGGCGCTCGCGCCTGCGCGCGATCGACGGGCTTGCGCGCCTGTCCGCGGGCGAACCAGTCGGCGCGGTCGCGTCCGCGGTCGGCTATGCGAGCCCGAGCGCCTTCTCCGCAATGGTCCGGCGCAATTTCGGCGAACCGCCGCGCCGCATGGTCCGGCGCTAGTTCCAGAAGATCATTGCAACCTTAGATTGCTGCGCTTAGCATGATACCGGGCTGAGGCTACGTAGCCAGCCGGCTCGCGTCGGTATCGGGTTTTCGTTCCATGGTCAGCGTCCGTGGTGTGGTCGCGCGGCTTGCCGCCGCTGCGACGCTCGTAGTGTTGTGTCATGCCGGCTCGCGGGCGGATGGCTTCGCGCGCAGCGATGATGCTTTTCTCTATTTCAGCGGTACCGACCTGTGGAGTCACGGCAGCTTCTCGTATGGCGGCATGCTGTGGTCGCCGGACGGCCTCGACCGCGGCGGCTTCACCCTCAAGGCGCTGATCGGCGGCGGCGCATATCAGTACACGTCCGGTGCGCTCGGCGGCACCACGGTCACAGGGCAGCAATTCAGCGGCTTCGTCCTACCCGGCTGGCGCTTCGTTCGTGACAAGACATTCGTCACCATCTTCGCCGGGCTCGATCTGCAACATCACAGCACAATACCGTACGATCCAGGCAGTGATCTCAACGGCAGCCATGCCGGCATCCGCGGCGCAATCGAGCTCTGGCACGAACCGACTGCGACAACGATGATCGCCGCCGACGCGACGGTGTCATCGATCGGACCAAGCTACGCGGCGCGCGCGGCGTACGGGTGGCGCATCGCCGATGCGTTCTATCTCGGACCGGAGATCGGCGGGTTCGCAAGCCGCGACACTTACCAGCAATTTCGCGCCGGCCTGCACATCACGGGCTTTCGCTTCGCCTGGGTCGAATGGTCGGCGGCCGCCGGCTGGGCCACGGACAGCGACGACCGCCACGGCTTTTATGCGCGGCTCGGTTTGCATGTGCGGCGATGACGACTTGGTCATTCCGGGACGGCGCGCAGCGCCCCGGAATGACGAAACGCTAATCCAGCGTGCGCCTGAAGCGCAGAACCGCGATCGTCATCGCGATCAGCATCAGCACGAACAGCGCCATCGCATCGTAATGCAGATCCTCGAAGGTCGCGCCCTTCAGCATGATCGCCCTGACGATGCGAATGTAATGCGTCAGCGGCAAGCCCTCGCCGATCCATTGCGCCCATGCCGGCATACCGGCGAACGGAAACATGAACCCCGAGAGCAGGATGTTCGGAAGGAAGAACATCATCGACATCTGCATCGCCTGCAGCTGGTTCTGCGCGATGGTCGAAAACGTGTAGCCGATCGACAGATTGGCCGCGATGAACAGCGTCGACAATGCCGCCAGCAGCATCAGGCTGCCGTAGATCGGCACATGAAACAGAAACACCCCGGTGCCGATAATCAATGCAGCCTGCACGAAGCCGACCACAACATAGGGAATGATCTTCCCGAGCATGATTTCGAGCGGCGTGATCGGCATGGCCAGCAGCGCTTCCATGGTGCCGCGCTCGATCTCGCGCGTGACGGACAGCGCGGTAAAGATCAGCATGGTCATGGTCAGGATGGTGCCGACGAGGCCCGGCACGATGTTGAGCGCAGTTTCGGCCGCCGGATTGTAGCGGGCGTGCGTACGGAATTCGAACAGCGGCTGCCCACTGACAGGCAACCCACGGTCATTCTGCAGCGCAGTCCGGACAACCTGCCCCAGAGCTCCCATCGCCGTGCCCGATGCCACCGGGTCTGTCGCGTCGGCGGCGACCAGCAGGGCCGGCTTCTCGCCGCGCCGGAGCGCACGTTCGAAGCCGCGCGGAATTTCCACCCCGAACAAGACGGTACCGGACGCCAGCAGCCGGTCGAACTCCGCCTCGTCCTCGACCTGATGGGTCACCTTGAAATAACGGGTGTTCTGCAGCGCCTTCAGCACCGAGCGGCCGAGATCGCTGTGCTCCTGCAGCAGCACAGCGGTCGGCAGATTGCGCGGCGTAGTGTTGATCGCATAGCCGAACAGGATGAGTTGCATCAGCGGGATCATCACGATCATCGCGAACGACACGCGGTCGCGGCGGAGCTGGATGAACTCCTTGATCAGCATCGCTTCGGTGCGCCGCCAGAACGCTGTCCAAGGCGAAACCTTGGCGCCTGCCGGCGTGACCGACGGAGACGGGGCGCTCATTGGAAATTATCCTTGGCGCGGCTCATCAGATCGATGAACACGTCTTCCAGTGTCGGCTCGGATGTCTTCCAGATCAGCCCCGGCCGGTCGCGATAGGGCTTGATTGCAGCCTCAAGCCCGGCGGCATCACGGCCGGAGACATGCAGGCTGCTGCCGAACGGCGCGACCATGTCGATGCCGGGCTTGCCCTGCAATTCCTGCAGGAGACCGTTCACATCCCCACCGCTGACGTCATAGGTCGTGAGCCCGGCCTGCCGGACCACCGCATCGACCGAGCCGTGCGTCAACAGCACGCCATAGGCGATATACGCGATCTCGTGGCAGCGCTCCGCTTCGTCCATGTAATGGGTCGAGACCAGTACGGTCAGCCCTTCGGCCGCCAGCGCATGGATCTCATCCCAGAATTCACGCCGCGCCTTCGGATCGACACCGGCGGTCGGCTCGTCAAGCAGGAGAAGTTGCGGTGACGGCAGCGTGCAGGCGCCGAGCGCGAGCCGCTGCTTCCAGCCGCCCGACAATTCGCCCGCGAGCTGTTCCTCCCTGCCCTTCAGCCCGAGCTGCGCAATCATGTCACGCGCGGCCTGCGACGGATTTTTCATCAAGTGCAGCCGCGCGACGAATTCCAGGTTCTCGCGCACCGACAGGTCCTGATACAGGCTGAATTTTTGCGTCATGTAGCCGACGCGCAGCTTGATCTCATCGGCCTGTGAGCGGATGTCATAGCCGAGGCAGGTACCGTCGCCCTTGTCCGGTGTCAGCAGACCGGTGAGCATTCGGATGGTGGTGGTCTTGCCCGATCCGTTCGGCCCGAGGAAGCCATAGATCGTGCCCCTCTTCACCTGCATCGAAAGATCGCGCACGACCACGCGGCTGCCGAAAGACTTCGTCAGTCCATGGACGTCGATCGCGATGTCTGAATCGACCGTCATTTCTTGTCGACTCGCGGAGTAACCGTGACATCGACTGGCTGCCCTACGCGCAGCGCATTCGGATCGTTCGGCATCGCCTCGATCAGATAGACGAGCTTGTGTCGCTCCTGCATCGAATAGATCACCGGCGGCGTGTATTCGGCGTATTGGGAGATGAAGCTGATCTTGCCGGTCATACCGGAGGGGCAGCCGTCACATGAAAAGCTGATCGCATCGTCGATCGCAATCCGCGCCAGCATCGGTTCGGCGACATAGAAACGCACCTTTACGTTTCCCGGCGGCAACAGCGAGATGATCGGGCGGCTCGCTGGCACGGTCTCACCTGCGCGATAATAGACCTGCTGCACGAGTCCGGTGACCGGGCTCAGACCGCGTCGCCGCGTAAGGCGCGTTTGGGCCGCGGCAAGGCGCGCCTGTGCCTCGCGATAAAGCGACTGCGTGACATCGAAGTCCTTCTGCGTGCCGGTGCCGCTCTTCAGGAGCTGCTGCGCGCGGTCGAATGCCTGCTTTGTATTCGTCAGCGTCGCCTGGGCCACGCCGAGATCGGCCTCCTGCAATTCGGTATCGAGCACGAACAGGAGTTGGTCCTTTTTCACCGCATCGCCCTGGCGCACCAGCATCTGTTCGATACGGCCCTGCTCGTCGGGGCTCACGAAGATGAAATCGCCCTCGATCCAGCCCTGCAGCACGTTGTCGTTGCCGTTGCTGCAGGCGGAGAGCAGCACGCCTATTGCGAGCAGACACACTGAAGGCAGGCCAATTGAAAACCGCGCTGGCCGCAGCCTGTGCCAGCAGCCTGCCAATGAAACGGTCATGACGCGCTCCCGCGGTCCAGCAGAATGTCGATATTGGCTTTCAGCATCGCGCGCGCATCGAGTGGCTGAAGCTGCCCGAACACGCTGTTCCAGACCACCGCGACCAGAAGCGGTGCTCCCAGCAATTGGGGAAATTCAACCAGCGCCCGGTGTCGCAACTCCCCGCGGTCCACGGCGCGTTGCAGCACCTTGCGCAATCCGGCAAAGACCTTGGTCAGGATCTCGCGATGATAGAATTCCGCGAGCGCCGGGAAGCGTGTGCCTTCCGAAATGATCAGGCGGATGATGTCCTTGCGCCGCGTCTCCAACACCTCGCGGACCATGACATCGACGAGCCCATGCGCCAGCACCGCGAAGGGAACATCGACATGAGCGAGACGTTCGATATGTCCAACGAGCGGCGTCAGCATCCCGCGCGCCAGTTCCTGAAACAGCGTCTCTTTGTCCGCGAAATAAAGATAGATCGTCCCCTTCGCGACACCGGCGCGCTTCGCCACATCGTCGAGCCGCGCTGCCGCAAAACCCTGTGATGAAAACTCTTCGAGCGCCGCGTTCAGGATCGCCTCGCGCCGGACTGCACCGCGCACCTCGCGCGCACCGCGCGAATCCGAAGGTTGGGCCTGATCCGGCCGTGGCGCAGGATCGGCCTGTGCCGAGGCCTTGTCGGTTCTGGGTTGAGATCGTTTGCGAGTCCCGGTCGGCATGAAACACACATCTGAATATGACTGACCAGTCAGTCATATTCAGTGCACATTCATCCTGCAACCCGGAGCGCTCACACAAAACTGTGAGGGTCGAAATGTCTCGTTATATCAACGAATTACCGGGCTATTCTAAGTTCAGTCGCAGGCGAAGGTCCGGATCACGCAATCCTTGCCACCGTTGCGGTGGCATTCGCGCAAAGCCCGGTTCTGGGCTTTCACAAGCGCCGGTCCCGTCGCATAGCCGTATGGGCCGCAAGGGTTCGAAAGCTCGACCGCGAACGCCATGCACGTTCCGCGTACAGATGCGACGACCTTGCAATTCTTGCCGCTGCATTTGGCGAGCGCAGCCGCCTCCGCCTTGGCTGGATTGGTGTAGCCGCTCGCAAAGCCATACGCGCCGCACGCACCGATCGCGAGCGCGCCATTGGCAACGGCAGATACCGGAACGAGCATGGTCAGTGCCGGCAAAAATGCAGCAAAAAGCGCTGCACGGAACGCGCGCATCCCTCTCCCCCAAGAGTTTTCCGCGCGAACAAATCTGTGAGTCGACGGTGGCGCGCAACATCGCGCGGCATTCAGCCGCGTTCGAGTTCGGCCTTCACCGCATCGAGCGCCTCGGGCGTGTCGACGTCGGTCAACGCGCCGCTGCCGGTGACGGGCACCTCGACCACGGCCTCGCTGTATTTTGCGATCAGATGACGCGCGCCGACATCGCCCGACAGCGTCATCAGTTCGGGGAAAAAGCGCCGGGACCAGAGCACGGGGTTGCCGCGCTTGCCGTCGATCACCGGCACGGCGATCAGCGCAACCTTCTCCGCATCATATGCTGCTATCAGCCGATCGATCAGCGCCGCATCGACCTGCGGCATGTCCGCGAGCATCACCACCGCGCCGTCGATATCGTCGGGCAATGCGGCAAGGCCCGCGCGAAGCGATGTCGATAGCCCCTCCGCGAAATCGGGATTGTGAGTGAATTGCAGCGGAAGGTCGCGCAGCGCATCCGTCACCGTCTCGGCCTGGTGGCCGGTGACCACCAGAACCTGCGCCGCTTTCGAGGCCAATGCTGCTTCCGCCGCGATGCGGGCGAGCGGCTTGCCGGTCACTTTGGCAAGCAGCTTGTTCGATCCACCCATGCGGGTGGAGCGCCCGGCCGCGAGAATGACGGCGGCAAAGCGTCCGCGCTGCGGCGGCAGCGGCTCCTCGCGTGGCTGCGGCCGTGTAACGATCTCCATGAGCAGACCACCGACACCCATGCCGGTGATGTCCGCGCGAGTCACGGGCAGCCCGGCAAGCAGGCGCATCAGCACCCAGTCGAAGCCATTCTCCTTCGGCGAGCGCGCACAGCCCGGAGCGCCGAGCACAGGACGGCCATGCGCCGTACCGATCAGCATCAGGTTGCCCGGATCGACCGGCATACCGAAATGCTCGATGGTGCCGCCAACCGCCTCGATCGCCGCGGGGATCACGTCGCGCCGGTCGGCGATGGCGGAGGCACCGAACACGATGACAAGTTCGGCGCCCTCGTTCTCGACTTCACGGATCGCCTTGGCGAGCGCCGCCTGATCGTGCGGCACACGCCGCTCGGCGACGATGCGGGCCCCTGCGGGAGCGAGCCGGTCGTCCGTGATCTTGAGAGTCTTGTCGATCACCTTGGGCGACAGGCCCGGCAGCATGGTCGACACCACGCCGACTTTCCTGATGGTGTAAGGCGCGATCCGCACCAGCGGTTTTGCCGCCTGCGCCGTCTTCATCGCAGCCATGAACACGTTGCCCGGCACCGCGAACGGAATAATCTTTACCGTGGCGAGCATCTCGCCTTCGACCACCGGCTTGTAGGCCGTGAGCGTCGCCACCGTGACCGCTTCGTCAATACGGTTCATCGCGTCGATGCTGTCGCGCTCGACGACCAGAATGCCCGCTTTCTCGGCGAACAGATTGCAGCGTCCGGTGAAGGCCCTGTCGGTCCGGACGCCCTCACCCTTCGACGACTCGGCAATCGCCGCGGCCGCATCGTCTTCCGATACATCACCCGGATCGAGGCGCGCCACCACGATCTCGGCGATACCGGCAGAGTTCAGGGCGGCGACATGCGACGCCTCGATCACCGTGCCCTTCTTCAGCACGAGCGAACCTTCGCGAATGGTGTGAACCGCGGTTCCGCCAAGCGCCTCTTCGGGGGTGACAGGACCGAATTTCATGCTGCCTTCTCCGGCGACTGCCGCAGCCGCGCCGTGATCTCGCCCATGATCGAAACCGCGATCTCCGGCGGCGACACCGCGCCGATGTCGAGCCCGATCGGCGCATGAATGCGCGCGATCTCGTTGTCCCCGATGCCCTGCGCCTTCAGCCGCTCGACACGGCGGCCATGCGTCTTCCGCGACCCGAGCGCGCCAATATAGAAACATGCCTTCGACAACGCGTGAAGCAGAGCCGGATCGTCGATCTTCGGATCATGTGTCAGCGCAACGAATGCAGTGTACCTGTCGATATTGAGCGGTGGCAACGCCTCGTCGGGCCATTGCGCGATCACTTGCACGTCCGGGAAGCGCTCCTGCGTCGCAAACGCCGTGCGCGGATCGACGATGGTCACGTCATAGCCCAGCAGCCTGGCGATCGGGGCCAGTGCCTGACTGATGTGAACCGCACCGGTAATCACAAGCTTCGGTGGCGGCGCATAGACGGTGAGGAACACCTTTCCGGCCGGCGTCTCTTCCATGCCGCTCTTGCCGCTGCGGATATGCTTGTCGATGAATTCCGCCAGCGGATCGCCCGCGACCTCGGCGCCTTTCACCAGGCGCTGCTCGCCGCTTACGACATCGGTGACGACCACCGCCGCGCGCCGGTTGGCGCGTTCGGTGTTGAGGGCTGAGAGGATGGAGAGTTTCATGTGCCGTTCTCCGCGAACTCCGTGCGGTCCCCTCCCCCCTTGCGGGGGAGGGTTAGGGAGGGGGGTAACGCTTGCACAAGAGCATCTGCGATTACGTGCATCACGCCATCCAGATTTGAGTGCACGTCGTTGTTCCAAAATCTCAGGACTTGGAAATTCTGCCGCAAGAACCATGCGTCGCGCACGACGTCCTTGTCTTTGCCGGCCACATGCTGCCCACCGTCGACCTCGACAATCAACCTAGCTTGCAGGCAAACAAAGTCTGCGATGTAAGGCCCAATCGGCAGCTGCCGTCTGAACGAAACATCATTGAATCTGTGCGCACGCAACCGATGCCAAAGTTTCCGTTCGGCATCCGTCATGTTGGTACGAAGTGCGCGGGCGTTCGTTCGTCTCTGTTTTGATACGACGCGATGCGGCATCTCACAAACTCACACCCCCCTCCCGGCGGCTCCGCCGCCGACCTCCCCCGCAAGGGGGGAGGTTGAACCGAGATCGCGGCACGTCCGGTAGACACATAGACCTAATCCACCTTCTCCACATAGACGCGGATTGTGCCGCCGCAGGAGAGGCCAACCTTCCATGCCGTCTCGTCAGCCACGCCAAATTCCAGCGTCCTCGGCTTGCCGCTGCCGATCACGTCGAGCGCTTCGGTCACCACCGCGCCCTCGACGCAACCGCCGGACACCGAACCGAGGAAGTTACCCTCCTCGTCGATCACCAGATTGGAGCCGACCGGCCGGGGCGCCGAACCCCAGGTTTCGACCACGGTCGCGATCGCAACACCTCGCCCGGCTTTCCGCCAGTCTTCGGCCGCCTTCAGGATGTCCTCGTCGGTCGCCAGCGAATTCTGAGTCATCTGAATCCTCTTACGGCTCACTCTTGAATCTATACTGGAACATGAGCCGGTCCGAAAACCTGCCCACTTTTCGTGACTCGCGTACTACGCGACCTTGTTCAACCAATACTTCGCTTCCGCCTTGCCGTCGCCGCCGGCTGACAGCGCCCGGCACAGATCCTTCATCGCATTGAGATTGTGGATCGGACGCAATTCGTCAACATGCGGCAGCATCAAACGGATGCCGCTGGCCTTCGCCTCGAAGCCCTCGAACCGCAAGAGCGGGTTCAGCCAGATCAACCGGCGGCAGGAGCGGTGCAGCCGGTCCATCTCGAAGCCGAGCTGGTTGCCGGGCTCGCGTTCGAGCCCGTCGGTGATCAGGAGCACCACTGCGCCCTGCCCAAGCACGCGCCGGCTCCATTGCCGGTTGAAAGCGGCCAGCGACGGCGCGATGCGGGTGCCGCCCGACCAGTCCAGCACGCCGCCGGAACAGGCAGCGAGCGCCTCGTCCGGGTCCCTCTGCTTCAGCGCGCGCGTCACATTCGTGAGCCGCGTGCCGAACAGGAAGGTCGATACGCGCTTTCTGTTGTCCGTCACCGCATGCAGGAAATGCAGAAACAGCCGCGTGTACTGACTCATCGAGCCGGAAATATCGAGCAGCGCCACGATCGGCGGCTGACGCGTCTTGGGCCCGAGATATTTGAGATCGATCACAGCCCCGCCCGCCTTCATACTGGAGCGAAGCGTGCGCCGCAGATCGATCATGTGGCCATGACGCGACGGCGTGAGACGGCGTGTCTTCACCTCGTCGAGTGGCAGCACGAGCTTGGCGATGGCCTGCCTCGCTTCCGCGATTTCGGCCGCCGACATCTGCGCGAAGTCCTTCTTCTCCAGCACTTCGCGGTCCGAGACGGTCAGCCGCGCATCGATCTCGACCTCTTTTTTCTTGTCCTCTTGTGGCTTCTGCTTGTCCTTGAACATCGCGTCGAGCACGCGTTTCGCAGCCGGCGGCGGCGGCGCATTGTCCGGCTGCGGCACGGTCTGCGGCAACATCATCGCCATCAACTGGTCGAAATACGCGCGCTTACGGAAGAAGATCTGAAACGCCTGGTCGAACAGGATCGTGTGCTCGTGCCGCTTCACGAACACCGCGTGCAGCGTCCAGTAGAAGTCCTGCCGGGTCGTAATGCCGGCGACGCGCAGCGCTTCCAGCGCATCCATCACCGAGCCGGGCCCGACAGGAAGGCCGGCCGCACGCAGTGCGCGCGCGAAATAGACGATGTTCTCAGCGAGGCGGCCCTGCTGCTTCAAATCAGTTACTCCGCGGCGCGCAACTGCGAGCGCACGTCGTCCAGCAATTCCTTCACCTTGGTCCCGTCGAGCCGCGCGATATCGTCCTGATACTTGAGCAGCACGCCGAGCGTGTCCGACACCGTGGCCGGGTCGAGCGCCACCACATCGAGCTCTGATAAAGCCGTCGCGAAGTCGAGCGTCTCGGCAACGCCCGGCGCCTTGAACAACTCCAGCTTCCGAAGTCGTTGCACGAAATGGACGATCTCGGCCGACAGCGTCTCGGCAATGCCCGGCACCTTGGTGCGCACGATCGCCAGCTCACGCTCGGCATCCGGGTAGCCGACCCAGTGATAGAGACAGCGGCGCTTGAGCGCATCGTGGATCTCGCGCGTGCGGTTCGACGTGATGATGACGATCGGCGCATGCGGCGCCTTCACCGTGCCGAGTTCGGGGATTGTGACCTGATAGTCAGCTAGCACTTCGAGCAGGAACGCTTCAAAGGCCTCGTCGGTGCGATCCAGCTCGTCGATGAGGAGAACCGGCGCGCCGGCGGCATCGGGTTCGAGCGCCTGCAACAACGGGCGTTTGATCAGGAATCGCTCGGAGAACACATCGCCCTCAAGCCGCTCGCGATCCTTGTGGCCTTCCGCCTCGCCGAGCCGGATAGCGATCATCTGCGCGGCATAATTCCATTCATAGACCGCGGCCGAGACATCGAGCCCCTCATAGCATTGCAGCCGGATCAAGCGGCGGCCCAGCGTCTCGGCGAGCACCTTCGCGATCTCGGTCTTGCCGACACCGGCCTCCCCTTCCAGGAATAGCGGGCGCCCCATCTTGAGCGCGAGGAAGAGGACGGTCGCAAGCGACCGGTCGCCGACATAATGGCCGGCGGTGAGCAGCTTAAGGGTCTCGTCGATCGAGGCCGGAACGGGACGCGGGGCGGATTTGGTCAATGGCGAACCTCGGTGATTCTCTCTCCGTTCATCCCCGCGAAAGCGGGGATCCAGTTCTTGGCTCTGGGTCCCCGCTTTCGCGGGGACGAGCGGCTGATGCCTGTGTGCCAGCTTGCCCGGCACAGCGTCCAGCATACATATAGGCGCGGTTCCCTGCATCGTGAACGCTACAGCCAAGGAAGCAGCCATGCCCGATACGCCCGCCCAACCGATCCATCCGGGCGTCCGGATCGGCCACGTCCATCTTAAGGTTGCAAATCTCGAGCGCGCCCTGCCCTTTTACCGTGATGTGCTCGGCTTCGAGGAGACCTACCGCCGTCCGGGCGCAGTGTTCATGTCGGCCGGCGGCTATCATCACCACATCGGCCTCAACACCTGGGAGAGCCGCGGCGGCCAGCCGCCTGCCCCCGGCACCACCGGCCTCTATCACATCGCCATCGTGTATCCGACACGCAAGCTCCTGGCCGATGCGCTGCGGCGCCTGATCAAGTCCGGCATCCAGCTGGACGGTGCGAGCGATCATGGGGTCAGCGAAGCGCTCTACCTGCGCGATCTCGACGAGAACGGCGTCGAACTCTATTGGGACCGCCCGCGCGAGGAATGGCCGCGCGATGCAGAGGGCGGGATCAAGATGAAGACCGATCCGCTGAACTTAAGGGATTTGCTGGCGGAGCTGGAGAAAGAGGCGGCGTAGGGTCGGCGCTCGCGGCTCTTGCGTCCCCTCCCCCTGAAAGGGGAGGGTCAGGGAGGGGGGCGTTGAACGGTCGACTCTAACACTGACCCCCACCCGCCTGCCTCACTGCATTCGGCAGTCGACCTCCCCCTTTCAGGGGGGAGGTAGAAAGAAGACTACTCCTCGTCGCCGCCCCGCTCGTTCGCGGCCGCCACCGCGCGGCGCGCCATCACGCCCACGAGATGCGCGCGATATTCCGCCGAGCCATGGATGTCGGCGTTCATGCCATCGGCCGACAGCGTGATGCCTTCGAGCGACTTCGGCGCGAAGCGCTTCTTCAGCGCCTCCTCGAATTGCGGCACGCGGAATACACCGTTTGAACCCGCGCCGGTCGCCGCGACGCGAATTTCCGACGAGCGCTTCGACACGAATACGCCGACCAGCGCAAAGCCCGAGGCCGGGTGTTTGAACTTCACATAGGCCGCCTTCTTCACGATCGGGAACGAGATTTCGGTGATGATCTCGTCCGGCTCGAGCGCTGTATCGAACATGCCCTTGAAGTAATCGTCAGCCGCGATCTTGCGCTTGTTGGTGACGATGGTCGCACCAAGGCCGAGGCAGGCTGCCGGATAGTCCGCGTTCGGATCGTTGTTGGCGACCGAACCGCCGATGGTGCCGGCGCCACGCACATGCGGATCGCCGATCGAGTCCGGCACGCTCGCAAGCGCCGGCATGACCTCAAGCAGTTCCTTGGAATTGGCGACGTCGCGATGCTTGGTCATCGCCTTGATGGTGACGGTGCGTGGAGTCACCTCGATGCCGGAAAGGCCTTCGATCTTGGAGAGATCGACCAGCACCTTTGGCGAAGCGAGCCGCTGCTTCATGACCGGGATCAGCGAATGGCCGCCCGCAAGGAGCTTCGCATCTTCGTCGGCCAGGAGCGCCACCGCCTGCTTCACCGTGGTCGGACGCTCGATCTTGAATGCATACATGACGTTTTCCCTTACTTATCTCTTGGCATGATCTAACCCGAAAACCGGTTCCCACTTTTCGGGATCATGCCCTAGGCAGCGCGCGCAGGCGCCGATTGCTTCAGCGCACGCCAGACCGCAGCCGGCGTCGCCGGCATATCGATCTGTTCGGTGCCGATGGCGTTGGTGATGGCATTCATGACCGCGGCGGGCGCCGCGATCGCGCCCGCTTCGCCGCAGCCCTTGATGCCGAGCGGATTGGACGGACAGACAGTCTTGGTCATGCCGACCTGGAAGGTCGGAAAATTCCAGGCGCGCGGCATGGCGTAATCCATGAACGAGCCGGACATCAGCTGGCCATCCTTGTCGTAGACCGCATGTTCGAGCAGCGCCTGACCGACGCCCTGCGCGATGCCGCCATGCACCTGCCCTTCCACGATCATCGGATTGATGATGGTCCCGAAATCGTCCACCGCGGTCCAGCTGACAATCTCGGTCGCACCAGTGTCCGGATCGACTTCGATCTCGCAGATGTGGCAGCCCGCCGGGAAGGTGAAGTTGGTCGGATCGTAAAACGCGCCCTCCTTCAGCCCCGGCTCGATTTCGCTGGTCGGAAATTTGTGGCCAACATAGGCCTGCAGCGCGAGATCGCCGAAGCCGATCGCCCTGTCCGTGCCGGCGACCGAGAACTTGCCGTCCTTGAACTCGATATCGCCTTCCGCGGCTTCGAGCAGATGCGCCGCGATCTTCTTCGCCTTGGCCTCGACCTTGTCGAGCGCCTTCACGATCGCCGACATGCCGACGGCGCCCGAGCGCGAGCCGTAGGTGCCCATGCCAAACTGCACCTTGTCGGTGTCGCCATGCACGATCGTCACATTGTCGATCGGAATACCAAGCCGCTCGGAGACAAGTTGCGCGAACGTGGTCTCGTGCCCCTGCCCGTGCGCGTGACTGCCGGTCAGAACTTCGACTGAACCCGTCGGGTTCACGCGCACCTCGGCGGATTCCCACAAGCCCACACCCGCGCCAAGCGAGCCGACCACAGCCGACGGCGCAACGCCACAGGCCTCGATATAGGTGGAATAGCCGATGCCGCGCAGCTTGCCGCGCCGGGCGCTCTCGCGCTTACGCTGCTTGAAGCCCTTGGCATCGTGGATCTCCATCGCCTTGGCGAGCGAGGCATCGTAATCGCCCGCGTCATAGAGCGAGGCGACCACCGTCTGATAAGGGAATGTTCGCACGAAATTCTTCCTGCGCAGCTCGGCGGGATCGACGCCGAGTTCGCGCGCGGAAACTTCCATCAGCCGTTCGACCACGAAGGTCGCCTCGGGGCGCCCGGCCCCGCGATAGGCATCGACCGGAACGGTGTTGGTATAGACCGAATCCACTTCGCAATAGATCGAGGGGATGTCGTACTGCCCAGAGAGCAGCGTCGCATAAAGATAGGTCGGCACCGCCGACGAGAAGGTCGACATATAGGCGCCGAGATTGGCGATCGTCTTCACCTTCATGCCGACGATCTTGTTGTTCTGGTCGAAACCGAGTTCGGCATGGGTGACGTGGTCGCGGCCATGCGCATCGGTGATGAAGGCTTCGGACCGGTCCGCCGTCCATTTCACGGGACGCCCGGTCTTCTTCGCGGCCCACAGACACACGACCTCTTCCGGGTAGATGAAAATCTTCGATCCGAAACCGCCGCCGACATCCGGTGCGATAACCCGCAGCTTATGCTCCGGCGCCACCCCGATAAAGGCCGAGATCACCAGCCGCGCGACATGCGGGTTCTGGCTCGTGGTCCACAGCGTGAAATTCTCACCGCCGGCATCGTATTCGGCAACCGCCGCGCGCGGTTCGAGCGCATTCGGCACCAGCCGGTTATTGATGAAGTCGAGCCTCGTGATGTGCTTCGCCGTCTTCATCGCGGCCGCTGTCGCGTCCGAATCGCCGATATGCCAGTTGTAGATGGTGTTATTCGGCGCGACGTCGTGGATCTGCTGCGCGCCCTTGGCCTGGGCCTGCGCCGGGTCGATCACAGCCGGCAGCACCTCGAACTCGGTCACAACTTTCTCGGCGGCGTCCTTTGCCTGCGCCAGCGTCTCTGCGATCACCACCGCATAGGCATCGCCGACATGGCTGACCTTGCCCGCCGCGAGCGCCGGATGCGGCGCCATCTTCATCGGCGAGCCATCCTTGGAATTGACCATCCAGCCGCAGATCAGCGGACCGAGCTTGTCGGTCGCGAATTCGTCGCCGGTATAGATCGCAATGACCCCCGGCATCGTCGATGCGGCGCTGATATCGATCGTCTTCAGCTTTGCGTGGGCATGAGGCGAGCGGATGAAATGCGCAACGACCTGATCCGGACGTGCGTGGTCGTCGGTGTAGTGGCCTCGTCCAGTGATGAAGCGGTGGTCTTCCTTGCGTCGCACCGACGCGCCGATTCCGGTCGCAGTCATTGGAAGTCTCCCTTGGCGGTCACCTTCCCGAAGAGATTGTGATTCTTGCCGGAAGCTCCGGCCAGATCCTTCCTATTTCATCGCTTTCGCACCGGCCGCGATCGCTTTCACGATGTTATGGTAGCCGGTGCAGCGGCAGAGATTGCCGTCGAGTTCGTGGCGGATGGTCTTGTCGTCGAGATCGTTGCCCTTGCGATTGACCATGTCGATCGCGGACATGATCATGCCCGGCGTGCAGAAGCCGCATTGCAGACCGTGATGTTCGCGAAAAGCTTCCTGCATCGGGTGCAGTTGCGCGCCATTGGCAACGCCTTCGATGGTGGTGATCTTCGCGCCGTCGACCTGCCACGCAAAGGTCGTGCAACTCTTTCGGGCGACGCCGTCGACATGCACGACGCATGCCCCGCATTGCGAGGTGTCGCAGCCGACATGCGTACCGGTGAGCCGGAGATTTTCGCGCAGGAACTGGACAAGGAGCGTGCGCTCGTCCACGTCAGCGCTGGTCTGCTTGCCATTCACGGTCATCGTTACGGATGCCATGATGTCCTCCCTAGGCTTGAAATCGCAGTGTTTTTGGCACGAAACCGGCTCGATGGCTCCCTCCGGAGCCGAAATCTTGCCGTTTTCAGCAAGTTGGAACAGGAACAAGTCTTAACAGGCCGCAAGCCGCGGTCAAGCGGGGCACTTCACCTCTCCGGAGGCTGCCGGAGCAGTATTTTGCGGCTTGTCGGGCGCCGGATTGCGACCGTCAATGTTGATCGGTGGCGTCGCTCGCGCGAGACCTGCATCACCCTCTCGCAACGCGTGACCGTGGATGTGACTCGCAGCATGGTTAACCTCGCGTAGCGCGCCGGGTATTTGCCGCAATTCGTCCGCGAAAAGGTCCGGATTCGAGCATGGCATCACGCCTCTGGTATCAGTGCACGGCGTCATGCGTTAGTCCGATGTTAGCCAACGCGATGTAGGAAATTTACGGTTTACGGCTTCGCCTTAAACCAACCGTATTGCGTAACGAATAAGGCTTACATGAAATTCGCTCTCGCCCTCGCGGCGGCGTTGATCGCAACGCCAGTTGCCGCCCAGTCCCCGTTCAAGCCAACTGCGGTCCTGTTCAACGGGCTGGCGCAGTATCAACCCGGAATCATGACTCCCCTCGCCGCGCTCGCCGGCGACCTCCGCCGCCAGGGCTGGCGCGTGGTGATCGATTCGCATCTCGGCCTGTTCACGAAAAGCGAAGAGCCGGTGCTGATCGTCGGACATTCGGCCGGCGGCGCGCGCGCCTACATGTTCGGCAAGCGCATGGTCGACGAGGCGAAGTTTCACCCGATGATCATCACGCTCGATGCGGCGACTGTGTGGGGCGACGTCTATCGCTGCCCGGTCGAGAGCTGCATCAACATCCACACCCTGACCTATCCGAAGATTCCGGGCTCCTACAATCTGCGCAGCAGCAAGATCACCGATTCGATCGTGACCCATGTCTCGATCCCGATGAATTCGGAGATCCGCAAGGCGATCCTGCAGCAGGCCGCCGACCTGCTGCGCGGCGGCTCGAATCTCACGACGCTGGTCTCGGCCTACAGTCCCGAGCCGCCGAATGCCGGCCGCTCGCTCGCCGAAGCCTGGCGGCGCAATATCGGCCTGCCCCGCGACGTGAACTAGCCTCTCGGCCGCCGTTTCCGGCCGCCGTCACACCGACCGGGTCAGCCCGCCATCGACGCGGATGTTCTGGCCGGTGATGTAGCCGCCACCCTCCGACGCAAGAAACGCGACCGTCGCCGCGATCTCGTCCGACGTGCCGTAGCGCCGCATCGGCACGCTCTGGCGGCGCTCGTCCGTCGCCGGCAGGCTGTCGATCCAGCCGGGCAGCACGTTGTTCATGCGCACATTGTCGCCCGCGTAGGTGTCCGCGAATATCTTCGTGTACGCTGCGAGGCCGGCGCGCGCGACCGCGGAGGTCGGGAACATCGCGCTCGGCTCGAACGCCCAGGCGGTCGAGATATTGACGATGGTGCCTGCTTTCTGTTGCACCATGATCGGCGCGACCAGACGTGTCGGGCGGATCACGTTCAGCAGATAGATGTCGAGGCCGGTGTGCCACTGCTCGTCCGTGATATCGATGATAGCCGCGCGCGGACCATGACCGGCGCTGTTGACCAGCGCATCGACGCGGCCCCATTTCATCATGGTCGTATCGACCAGACGCTTGAGATCGTCGTTCGACTGGTTGGAGCCGGTCACGCCGATGCCGCCGAGTTCCTTGGCCAGCGCCTCGCCCTTGCCCGAAGACGACAGGATCGCGACCTTGAAACCGTCCTTTGCTAAACGGCGCGCCGACGCGGCTCCCATGCCGGAGCCGCCCGCCGTGATGATCGCAACCTTGTCCGTCATGTCATGCCCCCTTCAGATGCTGATCACCACACTGCCGCGCTTGCGGGCGGTCTCGACCCGCGCATGCGCCTCGGCGATGCGTGCGAGCGGAAAGACCTGATCGATCACCGGCCGATACCAGCCAGCCTCCGCCATCCCGTGCAAGGCCACAAGGTGTTCCAGCGTTTCCTTAGCCGGCCCGGCGAACACACGCTTGCCGTCCCGCTTGCCGCCGAGCGATCGCATCATCTCCAGCAGATCGGCTGCCAGCAGAAGCAGACGGCCCCCGTCGTTCAACAGCGCCTTCCCGGACGAAACGGTCACATCGCCAACCGCATCGAAGACGACATCGTAGGTCTCGCCGGCGCGCCGATAGTCGTCGCGCGTGTAATCGATCACGCAATCCGCGCCCACTGACCGGACAAGGTCAACATTGGCTGTGCTGCAGACGCCGGTGACATGGGTGCCAATGCATTTTGCGATTTGCACGGCCGCGCTGCCGAGTGCGCCCGATGCTCCGATCACCAGAAGGCGCTCGCCGGCGGCGAGCCCGGCGAGATCGCGCAGGAAATGCAGCGCCGTCACCCCGCCAAAGCACATCGCGCCGGCCTCCTCGAAACTCAGCCGTTGCGGCTTCAGGATCATCCGGCCGTTCGCGGGCATCGTCCGGTATTCGGCGTGACATCCGTTCGGAAACGCCGGATAGGCCACGACCGCGTCGCCAACCTTGACGTTCGTCACGCCCTTGCCGAGCGCAACGATCTCGCCGGCAAGTTCGGTCCCAAGAATTGGCTTGCGCGGACGCGTGAAGCCGAAGACCGGCCGCACGAACAGACCCATGCCGCGCGGCACGGTCAGCGTGCGCACGCGCCAGTCGCCCGAAGACACGGTGGTCGCACGAACGCGGATCAGCACCTCACCGGATTTCGGCTCGGGCCTCCTGACCTCTTCGACACGCACGACATCCGGCGGGCCATAGGCCCGGCACAGGGCCGCGCGCATCGTGGCCATCGCCGGCGCGCTCTTTGCCTGGCGTCAGCCCGCCTTCACCGCTTCGGCAAAACGCGCAAAGAAATCGTCCGCCATCTTTTTCGCGGCGCCGTTGATCAGACGCTGGCCGAGTTGAGCGAGCTTGCCGCCGATCTGTGCCTCGACGTCATACTTCAGGAGCGTGCCGCCGCCCTCATGGTCGCTGAGGCTGACGCTCGC
>CAZIKZ010000018.1:0-27135 GCA_964539845.1 uncultured Hyphomicrobiales bacterium | reverse complement strand
AACCGCAATTCGCCTTCGGGATTGGCGACCAGCAGCAGCGCAAGCTTGCGGCCATCCTTCTTCAGCTTGTCGACCTTCGCCTGGAAATCGTCGGTCGTACCGATCGCTTCCTGCGCCACCTCGACGATCGTATCGCCGGCGCTGAGCCGCTTCTCGGCTGCGGCGGAGTTCTGATCGATGCCGGTGATCACGACGCCCTTCACGCTGTCCTTGATCTTGAAGCGCTTGCGCAGGTCCGCCGAGATATTGGCGAGGTCGAGACCCAGCGCCTTTTTCACCACCGTCTTGTCGTCCGGCTTGGCGTCGCTCTGCACGGAGGCCGGACGCGCCTTCTCGGCGTCCTCGAGCCGGCCGAGCTTGACCGTCTTCTTCTCTTCCTTGCCCTTGCGCAGGACGATGACCTCGACATCCTTGCCGACCGGCGTGTCGGCGACGATGCGCGGCAGGTCCCGCATTTCCTTGATGTCGCGGCCGTCGAACTTGATCACGATGTCGCCGGCCTCGATCCCTGCGGGCTTGGCCGGTCCCTTGTCATCGACACCCGCGATCAGCGCGCCACGGGCCTGCTTCAGTCCGAGGCTTTCAGCGATGTCATCGGTCACCTGCTGGATGCGGACACCGAGCCAGCCGCGCCGCACTTCCTTGAACTCGCGCAGCTGATCGATGACACCCGTCACGACTTTCGACGGCACGGCGAAGCCGATGCCGATCGAGCCGCCGGACGGCGAGATGATGGCGGTGTTGACGCCGATCACTTCGCCTTCGAGGTTGAACAGCGGACCGCCAGAATTGCCGCGATTGATGGCGGCGTCGGTCTGAATGTAATTGTCATAGGGACCGGACTGGATATCGCGATTGCGCGCCGACACGATGCCCGCGCTCACCGAACCGCCGAGGCTGAACGGATTGCCGATCGCGATCACCCATTCGCCGAGCCGGAGCTTGTCGGAGTCGCCGAACTTCACCGCCGTCAGCGGCTTGTCCGGCTTGATCTGGAGCAGCGCGATATCCGTCTTGGGATCGCGGCCGACGACCTCCGCCTTCAGGCGCGAGCCGTCGTTGAACACGACATTGATCTCTTCCGCTTCCGCGATGACGTGATTGTTGGTCACCACCAGGCCGTTGGGATCGATCACAAAGCCCGAGCCAAGCGACGATGCGCGGCGCGGCGAGCGATTTTCGCCTTGCCCGCCGGGACCACCGGGGCCGCCCGGACCACCACGGCGATTTTCAAAGAAATCCTTGAAGAAGTCCTCAAACGGGGAACCCGGCGGAACCTGCGGCGACTGACCCGGGCCCTGCTGCTGACCTTGCCGATCCTGCTGCTGACCCTGCCGGTCCTGCTGGCCTTGCCGGTCCTGCTGACGCGGCCCGCCGGGGCGCGCCTGCGACTCGACCCGCTGCGATGTGGAAATGTTGACGACGGCGTCGATAACCTTTTCGGCCACGTCGGCAATATTCTCAGGTCCGCGCGCCTGTGCCTGGACCGGACCAAGCGCCAGTGCCGCAGCCGTCATTCCGACGGCTATCGGAAGGCGAAACGCATTGAGAACATTGGCGAAAGAAGCCGTCATGGCTGCGCATTCTCCTGAATAAAGTGCTTCAACACTGCCCCCGTCCAGTCGTCGAAGCAAGGACAATACCGGAGCCAAACGGGGACGTGATTGGGGCGAAACTACGCCCCAACCTGCGGCTGCACCGTCAGGCTGCCGCCGTTCTCAAGATAAACACCGCTCAGCCGCGAACCAGCCAGATCACCGCGATGCCGATCACGGCGCTCGCAATCCCGACAACGCGCAGGATGGTGTCGGGGGTTTCCAGGACGTTCGCCATGGCCTGCTTCGTCGCGCCCGGGAACGCAGCAAACAGCAAGCCCTCAAGTGCGAGCACGAGTCCGATCGCAACGATGAAATCCCACATCCCCCGCTTCTATCGATCGTGGTGGGTTACCTCGCAGCCGCGGTCGGCGGCCCGGCCTGCTGCGCGGGTTGATGCGGCGGAGACGATGCCGACCGGCCGCTCGGGTCGACGAAGTAGCGGAAGAACTCCGAATCCGGCTTCAGCACCATGCGCGTGTCGTTCTGGCCAAGCCCCGCTTCGTAGGCCTGCATCGACCGGTAGAAGGCGAAGAAATCCGGATCCTGGTTGAAGGATTCCGCGAAGATGCGGTTGCGGGTGCCGTCGCCCTCGCCGCGGACCTGCTCGCCCTTGGCATTCGCCTCCGCAAGCAGCACCGTGACGTCGCGATCGGCGCGTGAGCGGATTTCCTGCCCGCGCTGCGAGCCCTGCGCGCGGAACTCGGCCGCTTCCCGCTGACGCTCGGTCTGCATGCGCTGATACACCGCCTGGCTGTTCTGCTCCGGCAGATCGGCGCGGCGGATGCGCACGTCAACCACGTTGATGCCGTAGCGTTCGGCCTCGCGGTCGAGCTGTTCGCGGATGCTCTTCATCAGCTTGTCGCGGTCGTCACGCACGAGAGCCTGGAACGAGGATTCGCCGAGCACGCGGCGAAGCGCCGAATTGAGCAGCGTCGCCAACTGCGAATTGGCTGCCGGCACTGTGCCGATCGCCTGATAGAAGCGCAGCGGATCGACGATCTTGTAACGCGCGAAGGCGTCAACCACGAGCCGCTTCTGGTCTGAGGCGATGACTTCCTGCGCGGGGTTTTCGAGATCGAGGATGCGCTTGTCGATATAGACGACGCTGTCGATGAACGGTGCCTTGAAATGCAGGCCGGCTTCGTTGACGACCCGAACCGGGTTACCCAGCCGGATCACGATGGCCTGCCGCGTCTCCGGCACGGTGTAGATCGAACTGTAGCCGACAAACGCGGCGACCAGCAAAATGACGACGAGCACGCCGCCCGCGATACCTAGCTTCATGGGTGCCTCCTCTATCGCCGCTGCTGCGCTTGCGGTTGAGCTTGTGGTTGCTGTTGTTGTTGTTGTTGTTGTTGTTGTTGTTGCGGCTGCGCCGGCCGCGTTCGGTTCTGGTCAAGCGACAGATACGGCACGACACCCTGGCCACCGGCGCCGGTAGCACCGGCATCGAGGATGATCTTTTCGGTGCCGCTGAACAGACGCTCCATGGTTTCAAGATACATGCGCTGGCGCGTAACCTGCGGCGCCTTCGCATATTGCTCGTAGACCTGGTTGAAGCGCGCGCTCTGGCCGGTGGCTTCCGCCACCGTCTGTTCGCGATAGGCTTCTGCGTTCTGCATGATCTGCGCAGCGCGGCCGCGTGCTTCCGGCACCACGCGGTTGGCGTAGGTCTGCGCTTCGTTCTGCGCGCGCTCGAGATCGGCGCGCGCCGCCTGCACGTCGCGGAAGGCGTCGATCACCTGCGCGGGCGGATCGACCTTCTGCAGCTGAACCTGAGTGATCAGGATACCCGACTGATACTCGTCGAGCGTCTTCTGCATCAGATCCTGCACCGCATTTTCGATATTCTGACGTGCGCCGGTCAGGATCGGCTGAATGTTCGAGCGTCCGACAACTTCACGCATCGCGCTCTCGGCGACGGCTTTCACCGTGCCTTCCGGATACTGGATGTTGAACAGGAATTGCCCGGCGCCCCTGTCCGGCTTGATCTTCCACAGCACGGCGAAATCGACATCGACGATATTCTCGTCGCCGGTGAGCATCAGGCTCTCTTCCGGCACGTCGCGGGTGGTGGCCCCCCGCCGCGCGTCGTCGACGATGCGCATGCCGATATCGATGCGGTTGATGCGCTCGATATTGACCTTTGAAACGGCGCCGACCGGATATGGCCAAGTATAGCCCCAGCCCGCCGGCGCATCGCGGACATATTTGCCGAAGCGCTGGACGACGCCCAGTTCGCCCGGCTGCACAACGAAGAAGCCGGACGTTGCCCACAGGAACAGCGCCACGATGAGCGCGGCCGCGATACCGATCTTGCCGCCGAAGCTGCCGCCCGGAAGGACGTTCTTCAGCTTGTCCTGGCTGCGCCGCAGCAAATCCTCAAGATCGGGCGGCTGCGTTCCGCCGCCACTGGGTTGCGGCCCCGAGCCCCACGGGCCCTTCGGCCCCGAACCCCAGGGGCCGCCACCGCCGCCACCACCGCCCTGATTACTCCACGGCATCTCGATCCTCCATGAGCGCTGCCGTCCGGCAGACGCCTCGTGCGGCGGGTTCGACGCTCCTGCCGGTTTCCCGGCGAGTCCTTCGCAGGACCGTCAAATCCAGAGCCGCACCAAAATTATAAGTACCCAATGTCTTCTGTTCCGAAGCTTGTAAATGAGCTTGCCGCGAAGGGATACAAGCGTCGGAACCGGGACACTGGCGTTTCGGGCGCGGTTATAGGGGACGACCCTGCCCCTTACAACGCGCGCTCATGCCGCGCCGGCACGCTCGTAATTAACGATAGTAAAGCCATACTCGTCGTCAGGCCCTTTTGGCTGCGGCAGCCGTTCGGATTCGCGCCAGACCGCGGGGTCGACTGCAGGGAAATAGGTATCGCCCGGCGGTTTTGCATGGACCAGTGTCAATATGAGGCGATTTGCCCGACCCATGGTCTGCGCAAAAATCTCGGTACCGCCGATCACGGCAATGGCGTCCGCGCCGCGGCGCAGCGCATCGCCGCGGGCGGCGGTGAGCGCCTTATCGATACCGGTCGCCACCACCACGCCCGGCGCGGCAAAGTCCGCCTGCCGCGTCACCACAATATTGGTGCGGCCGGGCAGCGGCCTGCCGATCGACAGCCAAGTCCTTCGGCCCATCACCACCGGCTTGTTCATGGTCACTTTGCGGAAAAATTTGAGGTCGGACTTGATCCGCCATGGCAGCGCGTTGTCGCGCCCGATCACGTCATTTTCGGCGACGGCGACAACTAGAATGATGTCGATCCCATTCGACGCGTCTGCGCCGCGGTCGTTCACACCGCCACCTTCGCCTTGATGTGCGGGTGCGGATCGTAACCCTGAAGCGCGAAATGCTCGTAGCGGAACGAGAAGAGGTCGCGCACCGACGGGTCGATCTCCATCACCGGCAACGCACGCGGCGCGCGCGACAATTGCAGTTCGGCCTGCTCGCGGTGGTTCAGATAGAGATGCGCGTCGCCGAAGGTGTGAATGAACTCACCCGGCTTCAGCCCGGCGACCTGCGCGACCATCATCGTGAACAGGGCATAGGACGCGATGTTGAACGGCACGCCGAGGAAGATATCGGCCGAGCGCTGATAAAGCTGACAGGACAGCCGGCCCTCCGCCACATAAAACTGGAACAGGCAATGGCACGGCGGCAGCGCCATCCGCTCGATGTCTGCAGGGTTCCATGCGGTCACGATCAGGCGGCGCGAATCCGGATTGCGCTCGAGATCGCGCATCAGGTTCGCGATCTGGTCGATGGTGCCGCCGTCGCGCGCGGGCCATGAGCGCCATTGCGCCCCATAGACCGGACCGAGATCGCCGTTGTCGTCGGCCCATTCATCCCAGATGGTGACGCCGTTATCGCGCAGATACTGGACGTTGGTGTCGCCGCGCAGGAACCAGAGTAATTCGTGCACGATCGACTTCAGGTGCAGCTTCTTGGTGGTGACCAGCGGGAAACCCTCGCGCAGGTCGAAGCGCAATTGATGACCGAACACCGACAATGTTCCGGTGCCGGTGCGGTCACGCTTCTCCACGCCGTCGCGGAGCACATGGTCCATCAGATCGAGATATTGCTTCATGCCGCAGCCTGTCCGTTGCGGATCAACTTAGGGATCCGCTCGCCGCGGCGAAAGCGCGGACCGAGAGCCGGCAGCGCCGCCTGCACAACAAATTCAGCCATCAGTCAAAGCTTATCCGATTCCCCATAAAAAGGGGCAGCCGGTGACCGGCTGCCCCGAAAAGCAGTTCCGCTGAAACGGTTACTGGGTAATGCCGGAGGCCTTGATCACCGGCGTCCAGCGCGCGATCTCGCCCTCGACCAGCTTGTTCAGGGCCGCCTGGCCGCGACGGCCCGAGCCGGGGATGTCGCTGCCGAGAGCGAGCAGACGCTTGCGCACGCCCTCGTCGTCGAGCGCCTTGGAGAGCGCGTCCGACAGCTTGTCGAGCGCCTCCTTCGGCGTGCCCTTCGGAGCGAAGAGTGCGTTCCAGGCCGACACTTCGAACGCGGGCAGGCCCGCTTCCTTGGTGGTCGGGACGTCCTTGAGAGCGGGGTTACGCTCCGGCGTGCCGATCCCGTAGGCCTTGATGTTGCCCGCGATGATCTGCGGCACGAGATTGACGATCTGGTCGCACATGTAATCGACCTGTCCGCCGAGCAGCGCATTCAGTGCGGGGCCTGTACCCTGGAACGGGACGGCGATCGGCTTCACGCCGAGGACCGAGTTCAGGAGAAGGCAGCTCGTGAACGACACCGAACCGACGCCGGCATGCGCCGCATTCACCTTGTCGGCATTCGCCTTCACATAGGCTGCGAATTCCTTGAGGTCCTTCGCCGGAAAATCCTTCTTGGCGACGATCAGCACCGGCGTGCCGGCCACGAGCCCGATCGGCTCGAAATTGGTCACCGGATGATAGGCGAGCTTCGGATACAGCGCGACCGCGGCAGCATGGGTTCCCATATGGCCCATGATGATCGTGTAACCATCCGGACCGGCGCGCATCGCACGGGTCGCACCCGTGGTGCCGCCGGCGCCGACCACGTTCTCGATCACGATCTGCTGGCCGAGCGTCTTGGACATATGGTCGGCGACGATGCGGGCGATGATGTCGGTCGGGCCGCCGGCCGCGAACGGCACGATCATCGTGATCGGGCGGGCCGGATAGGTCTGCGCCTGCCCCGGCGCGGAAAGTGCCGCAAGCGCAGCAAAGCCGGCAACCGCGCCGACTAGACGATGGATAATACGCATTCTGGGAACCTCCGTTGGCATTTCCGACAGTTTATGTTCGACTTTTGGGGCCGTGGCCCTGGATCAAGCAGACTACAATAGAGTTCGGGCGGCGTTTGATCCAAAACGCCGCCCGAAATCAAGTGCGCAATTGGACTTAGAACATCAGCCCTAGCCTTCTTCGACGAACACCTCGTCGCGTTTTTTGCGGATCATCGGCAACACAGCGATGATCAGCAGGAATGCCGAAAGAATAAGCAGTACTGCCGAGATCGGCCGTGTCAGGAACACGGTCCAGTCGCCGCGGGCAATCAGCATGGCGCGGCGGAGATTTTCCTCCATCAGCGGGCCAAGCACGAAGCCGAGCAGCATCGGTGCCGGTTCGAAATCGTGCTTCACCAGCCAGTAGCCGACCAGCGCGAAGGCCGCGGTGAGATAGACGTCCGCCGGCGCATTGTTGACCGAATAGACGCCGATGCAGCAGACGATGAGGATCATCGGATACAGCAGGCGATACGGGACCCGCAGCAGCCGCACCCACAGCCCGACCAGTGGCAGGTTGATGATGACGAGCATCAGGTTGCCGAACCACATCGAGGCGATCATGCCCCAGAACAGTTCCGGCTGCTTGGTCATCACCTGCGGGCCCGGCACGATGCCATGGATGGTCATCGCGCCGACCATCAGCGCCATCACGGGATTCGGCGGAATGCCGAGCGTGAGCAGCGGGATGAACGAGGTCTGCGAGGCGGCATTGTTGGCGGTCTCAGGCGCAGCCACGCCTTCGATCGCACCACGCCCGAACCGCCTCGGGTCTTTCGCGAGCTTCTTTTCCAGCGTGTAGGCTGCGAAGGCCGCGATGACGGAGCCGCCACCCGGCAGAATGCCGAGCACCGAACCGAGAAGGGTACCGCGACCGATCGCCGGCGCCGCGGCTTTCAGATCTTCGCGGGTCGGCATCAGTCCGGTGATCTTGGCCTGCACGATGTCGCGATTTTGCTTCATCTCGAGATTGCGCAGCACTTCGGCGAAGCCGAACACGCCCATGGCAATCACGACGAAACCGATGCCGTCAGCTAGCTCGGGAATGTTGAAGTTGAGGCGTCCCGCACCCGTTTCGAGATCCGAGCCGACCATCGACAGCACGAGACCCACCAGGATCATCGCGATCGCCTTCACCACCGATCCCTTCGCAAGCACCACCGCGAAGATAAGGCCGAGCACCATCAGCGAGAAATATTCCGCCGGACCGAACAGGAGCGCGACGCTCGTCAGCGGTGCCGCCGCCGCGGCGATGATCACCGTCGCAACGCAACCGGCGAAGAACGAACCGATCGCGGAGATCGCGAGCGCAGGTCCGGCACGGCCCTGCAACGCCATCTGGTGACCATCCAGTGTGGTCACCACAGACGCAGATTCGCCTGGTATGTTGACGAGAATGGCGGTCGTCGAACCGCCATACATCGCACCGTAATAAATGCCGGCGAGCATGATGAGCGCGCCAACCGGCGGAAGCCCATACGTGATCGGCAACAGCATCGCGATGGTCGCGACCGGCCCGAGACCGGGCAACACGCCGATCAGCGTACCGACCAGCGCGCCGATCAGGCACAGCATCAGGTTCTGCGGCGAGGCGGCGACACCGATGCCAAAGGCAAGATTGCTGAGAAGATCCCACATGACACGTCACCGCGGCCAGAGTTGAAGTGGAAGATTAAGGCCGTAGATGAACAAGCCCACGCAGGCGGCCGTGAGAACGGCCGACCAGATAATGCTTTCGACCCAGCGCACTTCCTTGGAAGCGGCAGCCGCAATCATCAAGGTGAAGAAGCTCGCGATGATCAGTCCCAGCGGACGCACAGTCGCGCCGAAGAAGATCACGGAGGTGAGGAAGAGAACGGGCGCGCGTATGCCCCATTTTTCAAGCGGTGGCCCCTGCGAGATCAAACCGCCTAAGGCGATCAACACGGAAACACCAAACAGAAGCCAGCCAAACAGACGCGGCGCGGTTCCTGGTCCGAAAGCAAATCCCCGAAGACCGGGAAGGTCGCTGCCGGCCCACAATGAAAACAGGGCGAGCAACGCGAGTGCTATGCCGCCCCAGAAGTCCTGCGGACCCCGTATGAGTCCTGTTGATCGTCGCCCGCCCGCTGGCTGCTCTACGCCTTCGGCCATACGTCCTCCCCACGCGTAATTCTACAGTGTTCCCTCTCTTGGGTCTTCGCCCAAGCTGAAGCTCTTGTCTAGCAAATCGCTGGCTGGAACCGAAAGAAAACAATGGATGGCGGTGTCAGATCAAGCCGATCCCGCCCATTATCGCGGCAGCCGCGAAAACCCATAGGGGATTCAACCTGCTGAAGTATCCAACCGACGCTGCGGCAACCGTGATGCCAACGGCGATCCAGCTTGTGTCCGTGGTCAACGCCATGATCCACGCGCTCGCAGCCAGGAGCCCGATCGAAATGGGAACAAGTCCGGCCTGGATCGCAACGCGCAATGGTGCATCGCGAAAACGATCCCAGACCTTCGTGAGGAAATATGTGGCAACGCAGGTCGGTCCGACCATCGCAGCCGTCGCAACCAATGCGCCTGTCATGCCGGCAACCTGATAACCGATCAGGGTCGTAATGATGACGTTCGGTCCCGGCGTGACTTGCGCAATTGCGAACAGATCGGAAAACTGCTGGTCCGTCAGCCAGCCCTCCAGATGCACCGCAATCCGGTACATCTCGGGGATCGCCGCATTCGCGCCGCCGATCGCAAACAACGACAGCAGCGCGAAATGCGTAGCGAGAGCGATGAGCGGATCGGTGGCCTTCATCGCCGCTGCCACCACCAGGCGAGCGCGATGCTCGCAGGCACGAGCGCAAGAAGCGTCCAGACCAGTGGCCAGCGCGCGACGCCGATCATCACGAACGTTGCCGCCATGACCAGAGGCGCGGGTGCGAGAAGCCTGCGCAGCATCGGCTCCGCCATTTTTGCGATGACCGCGATCATGAGGCCGATCGCGGCGGCGGCAATCCCGGTGAGGATACGCCGCAGCACGTCCACATCGCCGTAGATGGCGTAAAGCGCGGACAAGCCGGTCGCGATCAGCGCCGGCGGCCCGAGCAGACCGATCAGGGCAACGGCTGCGCCTGCCGCGCCGCGCATGCGCAATCCAAACACCACCGACATGTTGACGACGTTCGGTCCCGGCAAGAATTGCGCGAGCGAGAACGTCTCGTTGAATTCGTCGGCGGTCAGCCACTTTTTCTCGTCGACGATCAGGCGGCGCGCCCAGGGCAGGATCATGCCGAAGCCGGACACCGAAATTTTTGCGAAGCCGAGAAACAATTCGAGCAGCGGCAGTTCGGAGCGCGGGGACGGCTTGGGGTCGGTCGGCATGTCCTGCATGGCGGCAGGATAGCAAGAGTCGCGCGCCCCACTTCTGCCGGCGCAGACTAGGCCGGATGCGTTTTTGCCGAGCTTGCGCCCGATCATCAGTTCATCGCGGTCACGCGGCGCGAGGAAGCGGGCTTCTACGAGCATGGGCGCGGCCGCAAAACCGCGTCCTGGCTGCCGAAAACGGGCCGCTGACTGCGTTTTCAGAAATCATAGGAATTTTTTCATGTGAAACAGGATCGCCCTTCCCTCTTGGCGCGTCCGACCATATATTCACCGCGCCGGCGCAAGCCGGCTATGGCGATAAACGGGCTACGCAATAAACCTTTCGGACCCGGGGGCAGTGCCCGGCGCCTCCACCAGCAGCGGTCGATGCCGACCGTTGCTGATGGGGGCGAAACAGGATCGACGAGGGCGTAAAGGTTGTTCTTTCGCTCGGTATGGTACCCGCCGTTATCGGGCCAAACGTATAGTTGCCAACGACAACTATGCTCCGGTTGCTCAGGCTGCGTAACGCAGTCTGTAAGACCGAACTTAAAGCCCTGACGGGTTAAGCTCCGTCAGGCGGGGTTCGGAGGCACCTGGCAACAGAAGCCTCCACTTCATTCCCCCGTTCGGATTGGTCCCCATTGCTCTGCCCACGGGCTGACGGACCGGTTTTGCCGGGGTACCATTGCAGACGATTCTTAAGCCGGCTTTCTGGTCCGATCACCGATGGCAACCGACCACATCCGCTACGACCTCCTCGCGCAGGACGCGCTGCGGGGCCTTGTCCGCAAGGTGCTGACCGACACCGCCAAGAGCGGGCTGCCGGGCGAGCACCATTTCTCGATCTCGTTCCAGACCGACGCCGAGGGCGTAAAGATGTCGCCCCGCCTGCGCGAACAATTCCCGCAGGAAATGACCGTCATCCTGCAATATCAGTTCTGGGATCTGAGAGTGACCGACACCGGCTTCGAGGTCGGGCTCTCGTTCGGCGGCGTGCCGGAAAAGCTCGGCATCCCGTTCGCCGCGATCAAGAGCTTCTTCGATCCGTCGGTGCAGTTCGGCTTGCAATTCGAGACCATCGAGGCGGAGGCCGCGGCCGGCGGCGACGTCGCAAAGGCACCCGCCGAGGTGAAGTCCGCGACACCGGACATCGCTGCCGTGCCCGCCGCGGAAGCGGCGTCCGACGGCAAGCCCGCCGACGCCACAACCGACAAGCCGTCCGGTGAAGTCGTGCGGCTCGATCGCTTCCGGAAGAAATAGTTTCAATCAATTCCGGATCATGCGGCTTTGGCGCGCCGTCGCGTGACGCTACACTCGCGCATGGCCAAATCACCGAGCAAATCTCAGAACCCGACCCGCAGCGAAACCGACAGCTTCGGCCCGATCGACGTCCCGGCCGGCCGCTATTGGGGCGCGCAGACGCAACGGTCGCTGCAGAATTTCAAAATCGGCGGCGACCGCATGCCCGATCCGCTGATCCGCGCCTTCGGCATCGTCAAGCGCGCCGCGGCCGAAACCAACATGCAACTCGGCGCGCTCGACAAGAAGCGCGGCAAGGCCATTGTCGATGCCGCGCAGGAGGTGATCGACGGCAAGCTCTTGGATGAATTTCCGCTTGTGGTCTGGCAGACCGGGTCCGGCACCCAGACCAACATGAATCTGAACGAGGTAATCGCCAATCGCGCGAACGAAATGCTGGGAGCGCCACTCGGGTCGAAAACACCGATTCATCCGAACGACGCCGTCAACATGAGCCAGTCATCGAACGACAGCTTCCCGACAGCGATGCACATCGCCGCCGCACTGGAGATCACCAATGTGCTGATCCCCGCGCTCGAACATCTGTATGGTGCCCTGCGCGCGAAGGAAAAGGACTTCGCGAGGATCGTGAAGATCGGCCGCACCCACACACAGGATGCGACGCCGCTCACGCTCGGTCAGGAATTCTCCGGCTATGCCGCGCAGCTCAAATTCGGCATCGCGCGCATCAAGCTCGCCGTGAAGGAGCTTTATCCGCTCGCACAGGGCGGCACCGCGGTCGGCACCGGACTCAACTCACACCCGAAATTCGCCGGCCTGTTCGCCAAGCGCGCGGCGGCGATAGCGAACCTTCCCCTCGTCAGCGCGCAGAACAAGTTCGAAGCGCTCGCGTCGCACGACGCCTACGTGTTCGTGCACGGCGCGATCAACGCGATGGCAACCGGTCTGTTCAAGATCGCAAACGATATTCGCCTGCTCGGGTCAGGCCCGCGTTCGGGATTTGGCGAACTGATCCTGCCGGAAAATGAGCCGGGCTCGTCGATCATGCCGGGCAAGGTCAACCCGACCCAGGCGGAAGCGCTGACCATGGTATGCTGCCAGGTCTTCGGCAATGAAACGACGATCACGGTCGCGGCGAGTCAGGGCCATTTCGAGCTGAACGTGTTCAAGCCGGTCATCGCATTCGCAATGTTGCAATCGATCCGGCTGATGGCCGATGCGTCGCGCTCTTTCACCGACAATTGCGTGGTCGGCATCCGCGCAAACGAAGCCCGCATTCGCGAACTGATGGAGCGGTCGCTGATGCTTGTCACCGCCCTCGCCCCCAAAATTGGCTACGACAATGCTGCCAAGGTCGCCAAGAGCGCGCATCAGAATGGCACAACCCTGAAGCACGAAGCGGTGAGCGGGGGGTTTGTCAGCCCGGAAGAATTTGAGCAGCTGGTACGCCCCGAACGCATGATTCGACCGCGCTGACTTATGCCTCGAATTCTCGCAGTGATTTTGCATGGCGCATCGCAAACGCGACTTTCTGAGATCGGTTTAAGCGGATGAAAACTTCGATTCCTGTTCGTTGCCAATTCCGCCTTGCCGCTGCCACGCTAAAGGCACAATCAACAGCCGGTATGTGTCAATAGATTTGGGCCCGAGGGGGTCCAAAGATAGCCGGGTGAAAATGCCGGGTCTTTGATGGGCGACGTCTTGAATCTTCGGCTGGCGCGGAAGAATCGCGAAAGGCAGCGTGATGCGGATAACGCTGCGGCGCGTCGACTATTCCATGGTCGATCGAAGGCGGAGCGCAAACTAGAAGGGGCGCAACGTGACAAGTCTACAAGCAATCTCGACGGCCACCGGATTGGAATCGGAGAGGCCAATGAAGTCTCCGGTCGTGAAGCGATCGATCGTGATCGCGGGACACAAGACTAGTGTCAGTCTGGAAGACGCATTCTGGAAGGGCCTTAAGGAAATCGCCGACGCACGCAACATGACGCTGTCGGACATCGTTGCGAGCATCGATTCACAACGGCGGCACGGCAACTTGTCGTCCGCTATCCGGCTGTTCGTGCTCGATCACTATCGCGGTCAATCCATCGACAGGGATTTGCGCCGCTAAACAGCCCGGAGCCCGTCAAGGCTCCGAGCGAACGACATCGTTCGTCATTTCGGGACGTCGGGCGCGCCAGCGCCTGGGGGACATCCCGAAATGACGACGAGCCCGCCGCAGGGCTCAATACGATCCGTTCCATCATTCGTTCAGCACATCGATAGTTCAGAAAACCGGCCTCACGGTCTGCGGCGCACTTGGCCGCGCGACCGGAGACGTTGCCGGAGGCGCCGCACCAATCGGCGTCGGGAACGGATTCGCTCCACCTTGGCGCTGTGGGTCCGAACGCTCCTGTTCGGACCGCTGCGGCTCCGCACGCGGCTGCGTCTGCGGCAAGACACGCCGGCGTTCGCCGGGTGCAGGTGTAATCTCCACTGCGGGCGGCAACGGAGTCGCCGGCCGCGGTAGCTTGCGCCGCGGCGGCGTCACAGCTGCCTCTGGTTTTTCCGGCGCGGTCTCCTTCTGGACTGGCGCCGGTGTTTCCTCGACCGGGCGGCCCTGCTCGATCGCCTCGATCTTTTTCGTCTGGCGATCGACCGAGCGCAGCGCCAGCCACCCGGTCAGTGCCGACACATCCACATGCCGCTCCGGCTTTGCGGCCGGTCCGCGCAATTGCACAGCGACTTCGGGTGGCAGCGATGCATCGACCGAAGGTCCGGACATGGCCAGCCGCAGATCGATCCGCGCATTGGAGAAGTCGTAGGAGCCGGTGACCGCAAGATCGGCCGCCTCGGCCTGCGCCTTGAACATATCGATACGGGCAACACCGGCCGCGATCGTCAGCGTCGCCTCCGCATGCGGGACGACAAGCGGACCGGCATCGAGGCCGCGATTCGCCACCTCGCGCACGCGCGGCGCATCGATCGGCAATCCCTGATCGACACTCTGGATCGCTGCCGCGAACATTTTTGGATCCAGCGACGCGATCCGGGCCTGGTCGAGAACGAGGGTGCCGGATCCATTGAGCGAGCCGATCAGGGCGCGCGGACTGCGCCCCATGCCCTCGAATTGCAGGGTCAGCGCGGCCTGGCCCGTCAGCGGCGCCACTCCATCGCTGAACAGCAATTGCGTCGCATCGGCTCCGGTCACCTCGATCCGTCCCTGCAGGCCGAGCGCGTCGGGAACGCGCCGAACAGTCATCTCACCCGACAATTGCCCGCCGAGAAGCTCCCCCGCGATGTCCTCCGCTTTGACGTCGGAGTCCGCGAAGCGCAGCGCCGAGCGGAATTTCGTGATCTGCATGGTTGGCGTCAGCGTCGCCTGAGCGGCACTTAGGGTGACAGCTCCGGACATTCTCGGCAGCGCAGACGGCGCGAATGGCGTCTCGCTCCAGCCCTTCTCATTCTTCGCGGACCGCGCAATGCCGGTCGCTGCCGCGAACAAGGATGCAACATCGATCGTATCCGTGCGAAGTTCGCCATCGATCGCGGGCGTTTCGCTCAGCGCCAGCGCAAGCTGGCCACGGACCGGTGAACCGGCGACGGTCGCTGAAATATCATCGAGCCGCACCCCAAGCGCATCGCTCTGAAGCTTCGTCTTGAGCGCCAGCGGAATGGCTTTCGCGCCGACGCCGTCGAGCGTGATCTCGGCCCTGCCAATGGCGATGTCGAGCGCGGTCCGTTGCGGTTCCTCGGAGAATGGCCGAACGGTTCCGCGCGCAAGCGCATCAAGACTGGACGAGACGATGCGCGTATCCACGCTCAGGTCGCCACCAGCCTTGCCCTTCAGGGCAAGCGTATAGGTCCCCGGCTGGCGCGGCGCCGTCACAAAGCGCTCGGCCGCAGCGAGCTTCAGGAGCGCGTTCACATCGGCAGCGTCGAGAGACGCGTTGAGCGACAGGTCGGCCTTGCCGGCATCGCTCCACTGCCCTGTCAGCGCGGTCTGCAGCTTGAGGTCCACCGCACCGACGGGCCCCGCGAGCGAGATCGTCGCACGGCTGTTGCCTGCGCTGGCAGGCTCAACAGTCACGCTGCCTGTCAGTTTCCCGGGCACGGCCGCCTTTGCGGCGCGCTGCAGCGGTTCGAACAGGATGGCGGGCGCACGTTTGGCCAGCGTGGCCAGACCGTTCGCATCGCGCACCGCGACATTGAACGAGACCGACCCGCGCTGCGCTCGCACATCGATGCGGCCTTTGCCATCGATCCCCAGTCCGGCGAGATCGTCGACCGCAAGGGTCTCGATCGCGAGTACGCCGGCCCTGAGCGACAATTTCACATTGGCGCCGGTGGCATCGAGCCCGCTGAACCGCAATCGCTTCAACGCCAGAGACAGCAACATATCATGTGGCTGCGCGACGTCGGGGAGCGCCTTGATCGACCTCGCGGTTTCCATCCAGGCGTCGAGATCAAGGTCTTCGGCGCGCAGATTGGCCGTGAACAGCGCAGGCTCCGTTCCTTGCGCGAAGACATAGGCGAGGTCGCCGTCGAAGCTCTTGCGGTCGAATTCCGCCTGCATCTGCTCGATAGCGATTCTGTCGGCGCCGAGCGTCACCTCACCGCGAATCCGGGCCGGCCGCGTCGGCAGCCCGCTCGCACCGGGCTTTCCGTCCAGCCAGTTCGCAAAGGCGCGCGGATCGTTCGAGGTCACAGCGACAGGGCCGGCGAACGACAGATGATCGCCGACCTTGTCGAGACGGCCGCTCGCCTGCACCTGTGTGAAGCCCGGCGCGCGCCCCTCGAACGCTGACAGCACCATCCGCCCGCGGCCGAATTCGATATCGCCCCTGATATTCTGAAGGTTTGCACCGCCGAGCGTGAGTGACTCGATGCCAAAGCCGACCTGGGTCGGAATTGGCGGACCAATAATCCTGTCGAAAGCGGCGACAAAAGCAGCAAGCGCCGCGCGCGGCGTGTGGCTTGCGCCATCGCCACCACCGAGCAGCTTGTCGGCGTCCAGTGTGCGGGCCGACAACACGGCATCGAGCCGCGGCCGCGCGCCGAATTTCGCTTCGGCGGTGCCTTGCAGCTTCAGCGCGCGCTCGTCCGGGCCATATTGATATTCGACCTGCTCGAACAGCGCCGCTGCCGTGTTGGCTTTGACACGCGCAGTGATGCGCCACGGCTCGGCAACATCGCCCTTGTCGCCTTTCAGCGGAGCGCGACGCGCAACGGTGGCGGTTCCTTCGAACCGCGGTGCGCCATCCGTGGTGGTCACGAGTCCCTCGGCCTCGGCATAGACCGGCCTGTCGGCCGGATCGATGGTGACCTTGATGCGCGATCCGTTCGCTTCCGGCCGCGCGGTGGCGATGCGATAGCCATAGAGCGCGCCGTCCATGACGAACGCACCCTCACCGCGGATTGGCCCGGGCAATGCCTTCACTTCGCCGGTGAACCAGAGCTTGCTCAGGGAAGCGCTGGTCCCGCTCGCGGCATCGGCGAACTGCAGGCTGGCATCCTCGACCACGAGCTTGTCGATCGACAAGGCCTGCGTATCCACTCCGGCGAGCGCGTTCGGGAGCACGGCGCGGCCGTCTTCAGTCAGCGACACCCGCATTTCCGGGGCAATCAGCCGCAGCTCCACCGCCCGAAGCTTTCCCGACAGGAGCGGCGGCAAGGCGAAT
Organism: uncultured Hyphomicrobiales bacterium; assembly: GCA_964539845.1. Classification (GTDB taxonomy): domain Bacteria; phylum Pseudomonadota; class Alphaproteobacteria; order Rhizobiales; family Xanthobacteraceae; genus Pseudorhodoplanes. The sequence continues at coordinate 10,006 of CAZIKZ010000018.1, read as the reverse complement.
TCGATCCCGAGCGCCTTCGCGCGCAGGGCCTGCGCGTCACCCGGCTCGCCGATCTCGACCCCGGACAGCACCAGCGTTGGCGACGGCAGCAGCCGTACATCCATGGACCCGGTCACCCGGACCGGGAGTCCGATGATCTGGCTGGCCTGCTGCTCGAAATTGGCCCGCTGCGCATTCCAGTCGACGAAATGCGGACCCACCAACGCCGCAAGCAGCGCCAGAATCGCGGCAATCGCCAAGGTCAGCAGTGTTGCCTGCACGGGTCCACCTGAATCGCCTGCGTCAAAGATGAGCCCGGCCATTCCGCACTGCAAGGCGGAGGCTGTCGCAGGCCTTGTCGCTTGTGAATGCCGACCCGAATACCGCCCGTTGGCGGCGAATCTATGATGCCACGGCCGAGAGGATGACTAAACCTGCGGCACCAGCTTCCCGGGGTTCATAATATCATCCGGATCGAGCGCCTGCTTGATCGCGCGCATGGCCGCCAGCGCCGGCGCGCCGTGCTCGGCGAGGAGATACTTCATCTTCCCCTGCCCGACGCCATGCTCACCGCTGCAGGTTCCGCCCATGCGCATCGCGCGCTCGGCAAGGCGCGACAGGAATGTCTCCGTCGCGGCCATCTCCTTCGGGTCGTCCTTGTCAACCAGAAGCGCGACGTGAAAATTTCCGTCGCCGACGTGACCGACGATCGGCCCGAGCAGACCGGCCTCGATCAGGTCGCGCTGGGTTTCTGCGACGCATTCGGCCAGCCGCGAGATCGGCACACAGACATCGCTCGCGAGCGGCTGCGAGGACGGCCGCAGCGACTTGGCCGCCCAGTAGCCGTCATGCCGCGCCTGCCAAAGCCGCGTGCGATCCTCCGCCTTGACCGTCCATTCAAACGGTCCGCCGCCGAGATCGGCCGCGATTTCGCCGAAGCGCTGCGACTGTTCGGCGACGCCGGCCTCGGTACCGTGGAACTCCAGAAGCAGCAGCGGCCGTTCAGGCAGCGTGAGCTTCGAATAGGAATTGCACGCCTTCACCTGCACCTCGTCGAGCAATTCGATCCGCGCCACCGGAATGCCGGACTGAATGGTGAGGATGGTCGCATTGCAGGCGGCTTCCACGGTCGGGAACGGGCAGATCGCCGCCCCGATCGCTTCCGGGATGCCGTGGAGCTTCAGCGTCAGCTCGGTGATGATGCCAAGCGTGCCCTCCGAGCCGACGATCAGACGGGTCAGGTCGTAGCCCGAGGACGATTTGCGCGCGCGCGTCGAGGTGGTCATCAACTCGCCATTGGCGAGCACGACCTTCAGCGCCATGACATTGTCTTTCATGGTGCCGTAGCGCACCGCATTGGTGCCGGACGCCCGCGTCGCCGCCATGCCGCCGAGCGACGCGTCGGCACCGGGATCGATCGGGAAGAACAGTCCCTGATCGCGCAGATGCTCGTTCAGCATCTTGCGGGTCACGCCGGGCTCGATCACGCAATCGAGATCCTCGGCATGAACGGCCAGGATCCGGTTCATGTCACGGAAATCGATCGAGACGCCGCCCTGCGGGGCGTTGATATGGCCCTCGAGCGACGTGCCGGTGCCGAACGGGATCACCGGCACCTTGTGACGCGCGCAAATGCGCACCGCCTCCTGCACATCCGCGGTCGATTGCGGGAACACGACCGCATCCGGCGGCTGGTTCGCGATCCACGTGGTGGTGTGGCCGTGCTGCTCGCGCACAGCCTGCGAGGTCACAAGGCGGTTGCCAAAGGTTTTCGCAAGATCGCCGATCGCTAATTCGATGGCGCGCGCATCGCGTTTTTCGTTGGCATATTTTGTTGCAGCGACAGCGGCCATCGACGTCCTCGGGGGGAGATGAAGGGCGCCGACCCTACCAGAGAGGCAGACCTCTGCAAGCAAATCGCGGCGGCTGAGTGGGCATCCAAAACGTGCCGGCCGCGTGACGAAATTTTACCTAAAATCAAGTAATCGCTGACGTTTTCGATTTACACGATAAATCGTCTGCCGCACTATTGAGCCATGCTCGACCGTACCGATTTCGAACCCGTCTTTTTCGCGCCTTTTGTGTCGTCGGTGATGTCAGTCGATCCGTCCTGGATCGATCTCAACGGCCACATGAACATGGCCTATTACCACGTGCTGTTCGATCGCGGCATCGACGAGATGTACAGCCTTGCCGGCTTCGGCTGGGACTATCTGGAAAAGCGCAATCACTCGTTCTTCACCGCCGAAGTCCATCTGCGATACCTGCGTGAATTGAAGAAAGGCGACCCCGTCCGGGTGACCTTCCAGCTGCTGGATTACGATTCAAAGCGGCTGCATTTCTTCCAGCAATTGTTCCACGCGACCGAGGGGTGGGTGTCGTCGACCTGTGAGAACATGTCGCTGCATATCGATATGGCTGCGCGCAAGGTGGCGCCATTCCCGCCCGACATCCTGGCGCGGCTCTGCGCGATCAGGAAATCCCATGGCCGGCTCCCGCAACCGGAAGCGGCAGGCCGGCGGATCGCGATGCCGGAAAAGGCTTAAGCTCGCGGCGCTACCTTCAATCCCGGAAAAACGGATCGTTGTCGCGGCTTCTCGGCGCAAAGCCGAGTGACGGTCCGGCGAGCGACTTGTCCCGTAGCGCGTCGTCGATCCCGTTGCGGCCATCTATCGAATGGCGGCTCTTGGCCATCGCGCCGCGCGCATCCTTGCCGATGAATGCATTGTGCTTGGGTCGGGAGACGACCGGTACCGGGGTGTATTCATACTTGGCGGTCGGTGCGATCCAGACCGGAATCCGGTTGGGATCGACCTTTGCCTCCTCGCGCGCGCGCACACGAAGCGCTGTGGAATCGTCGGTGCCTTGGGCCAGAACAACCGGTTCCTGCGGCTGGCTGCGTTCAATCGATGATATCCCGGCATATGCCGCCGCGATGACGGCGCCGACAACGGCCAGATAAGAGACTACGCCGCACAACAGTTTCATGCTCGACGAACGCGTTTACGAAAGCAGCGTTCCACCTTGTTGTGGTGTTTCCTCCCCGCCGTGTGCCGGATCTGTGCACGAGCGCGTGATCTAGAACGGCGGTTTGGCCAGCGTCTTGAAAGATGCGTTCACATCCCCCGACAGGCTGATGTTCTCAGGATCCAGTTCACGCACCGGCGCCCCCGGCAACAGATCGAATTTCATCAAATCCGCCCAGATCAGGTTCGGACTTGTCGTCAATTCAAAGAAATAGATCCGGTTGGTCAGGTCGATGGCGGTCCGGTACTCGGTATTATAGATGCCGAAGCCCTTGTAGGGCGCGCCGAACGGAACCGACACATTGCGCGCAATAGCGAGAATGCCGGCAATCGCCTCGCGCTGGTTCTTCGGTTCCGGCAACAGCGCGGAATAGTAAGCCGCACGCTGGAAGCGATCGCGCGGATTGACGTTGCCCGGCAGCGGCATCTCGCTCGTCGGCTTCGAGAAATCCTGCTGCTTGAGCAATGCGAGTTGCTCATCGTAGGTCGGATCATTGGTCATGATCCGGTATTGACGGCCGTGATGGATGACCGGCTTGCCGCCGATATATTCCACGATCGCGGAATCGCCGGTCGCATCCTCCATCGCCAGATGCAAATTCGCCTTATGACCGTGCGCCTCGGCCATCACGATCTGGATGCCGTCGAGCAGCTTCAGCGCATCGGCAACGCTTTCTGCGTTGTCGAGCAGATATTGGCCCCACAGCCCGGCATGGACGGCCGGTCTGCTTGCATCGCGCGATCCGAAATCAGCCGCGTTCAGGTACAGCATATGAATGCCGAGTCCGCGCTCGTTCAGCCCATCCACGGTGCCGATACCGTAGACCGACGTCACCAGGCTGCCGAACTTCGAGGTCCACTTCGCAGCATTGTCCTTGACGATGGTCTCGGTGCCGATCCGGCCGCCATCACGCTCCGTGCCGCGCGGAAACACAACGAGCTTGGGTTGCGTGCTTTCCGGCCAGTCCATGGTACGGCCGACCACGACCGCGAGCTTGTTGTCGTTCCAGAGTATGCGGCTGCAGGCGTCGGCGGCCTGCACAAAGGCAAAGGCTGAGATCGCGGCCGCAGAGATCGCGGCGATTGTCTTGATCGTCATGACATGTCCAGATTCGCCAGCGGCGCGCGCGCGGCTGCATTGCATCGGATCGCGCAACTTACCGCATCGTGAGACACGATGGGGTGTGCTTGACTCCAACGGGCTCACCGATACGTTCTCAAGAACAATAGAAATGTACCGAATGCCGGTACACGGAGGATTTATGTCGGCGCCCGCCTCACTTGCAACCCACGCGCAATCGCCTCGCAGCGAAAAGCCGCCGATTATCCTCGCGCACAAAATACCCTCGGCGAAATCCGAGCCTTACATCTGCATGGAAGGGCCGGACCGCGCTCTGTGGTTCTGCGAAAGCGGTGCTTCGAAGATCGGCCGCTTCGATCCTGCCGATTCATCGTTTCGCGAATTCGCTCTCCCTGTCGATGACGCGATGCCGATCGGCATAACGATTGGCGCCGACGGCAACATGTGGTTCTGCCTCAAGAAGGCGAACAAGATTGGCCGCATCACCATGCAGGGCGAGATCACCCTGTTCGACCTGCCGACACCGGGCGCGAGCCCCGATGGCACGCTGGTCGGACCCGACGGCAATGTCTGGTTCTCCGAGACCGAGATCAGCCGGATCGGTCGCATCACGCCGCATGGCGAGGTCACGGAATTCGCCGAGGGCATATCGCCCGGCGCGCGACCACTCTCGATTGCCGAACGTGACGGCGCGATGTGGTTCTCGGAGGCCGCCGGCAATCGTGTCGGCCGCATCACCATGGATGGCGTCGTCACCGAATTCCCCATCCCGAGCCATGACAGCCAGCCGCGCGCCATGACCACGCATCCGGACGGATCGATCTGGTTTGTGCAGACGTCGACCAACTCGCTGGGCCGGATCGACCGCGACGGCAACATCACCGAGCACAAGGTCACGACGCCGGACTCCTCACTGCGTGGGGTCTGCGTCGGCCCCGAGGGCGATCTCTGGTTCACCGCGAATTTCGTCAACAAGATCGGCCGGATGCGTCCGGACGGAACCATGGTGGGCGAATATCCGATTCCGGCCCCGAACGCCGGCGCGCGCTGCATTGGGCCGCATTCAAACGGACGGATGTATGTGACATTGTTCGATGCCGGGATGATCGGAGAGGTCATCCCGCAATAGCTTTTAGACGTGATTGTTTTTCGTAGAAGCCGTTGCGGCAGCTTCGGTGCGCTCCCTCTCCCCTTTGGGGAGAGATGAGCTGTGCGTGTGGCTATTCAGTACACAAGATGTCTTCTAGATCCGTGGAGGAACGCGTGGCAGTTGAGAGAATAAAGTATCAGGCCGGCAATGTAGAGGCGCACGGCGCGCTGGTCTGGAACGAGAAGATCACGACGAAGCGGCCGCTTCTGCTCGTGATGCCGAACTGGCTCGGCGTCACCGACACGATCATCCAGCGCGCGGCGAAGATGGCGGGCGACAAATACATCGCCTTCGTCGCCTGCATGTACGGCGAAGGAAAAACCGCCGAGGGTCCGCCGGAGTCGCAAGACCTGATGATGTCGGTGCGCGCCGACCGCGTGGAAGGCCGCAAGCGCGTCAACGCTGCCTTGGAGGCGATGATTGCCGAGGCCGAGAAGCGCGGGATTGGCGATTCATCGAAGAAGGCCGCGGTCGGCTTCTGCTTCGGCGGCGGCAATGTGCTCGAACTTGCGCGAAGCGGCGCGGACCTCGACGCTGTCGTATGCCTGCATGGCGATCTTGCCACATCCATGCCGGCGAAAAGCGGCGACGTGAAAGCCGCGGTATTCGTCATCCACGGGAGCAAGGATCCGGTCTCGGGCAAGGCCGATCGCGGTGCTCTGGAAGATGAACTCGATGCCGCCGGCGCCAACTGGCAGATGCTCGATTTCGGCGGACGGCTGCATTCCTTCTCGGAGGAAGAAACCGACATGCCTGGCGTCGCCAAGTTCGATCCCGGCGCGGCGCATCAGACCTATCGCATGCTGGACGATTTCATCCAGGACGCATTCGCGAAGCGGTTGTAAGAGTCGCGGACACATATGGATGCGCGGGTGGCCGCGCATCCATCAAAACGAAATCTCTACGCGCAGTCGGGCACGCATCGCGCGACAGGGATGGCGTGAATCTTTCCGCTGTGTACCGCATCGCGGTTTACGAGCCTTGTAGCGGTGAGCGCGATACCGCTATCTTCAGCTGAAGACGTTGCCGCAAAGGCAGCCACTAAAAAACGAAAGCTATCAGTCCAGGGAGAAACACCATGACACGGCTCGCACGCGTGTGCGCCGGCGCGTTTATCGCCGCTGCGTTTTCGTTCTCACACGCTCAGGCACAAACCTATCCCGACAAGCCAGTCCGCGTGATCGTGTCGATCGCAGCCGGCAGCGTGACCGACGTCATCATCCGCGCAGCCTCAAAAGACATTGAAGCGAAGCTTGGTCAGCCGCTGGTGATCGAGAATCGCGGCGGCGCCGCCGGCATTCTCGCAGGCCAGGCCTGCGCGCAATCGCCGGGCGACGGTTACACGCTCTGCGTCATCTATCATTCGACCATGTCGTATAATCCGGTGCAGTTCGACAAGCTGCCCTACGATGCCGACAAGGATCTGGTGCCGGTCACGCGGTTGTTCTTCCTCACCGAAGGCGTGTTTGTGAATGCTGACCTGCCGGCGAAGACGATCGCCGAGTTGAAAGCGCTGGCACAGGCGAAGCCCGACGGGCTGAACTTTGCGACGCTCGGTAACGCATCCTTCCCGGACCTGTTCCGCGTGTGGCTCAACAACCAATGGGGCACGAAGATCGTGGGTGTGCCCTACAAGGGCGGCGGACCGGCCGCGCAGGCCTTGGCCGCCAACGAGGTTCAAATGACGCGCTTCGGCGTCGGCAATTTCCGCGGCGCCATCGACGCGGGCAAGGTGCGCATGCTTGCGATCACCTCCGAGAAGCGATCTCCCTTGATGCCGAACGTACCGACCTTCAAGGAAGCCGGCCTCGATTATCCGGGCCAGGGCTGGTGGGGTCTCGCGGCGCCGAAGGGCACGCCGGCCGCGGTGGTCGATAAAGTGAATGCGGCGTTCGTGGCGGTGTTCAGCGATCCGAAATTCGGTGAGTTCCTGGAGAAGCAATTCGTGGTGCCGGCGGCGACCAGCCCGGCGGAGTTTGTCGCGTTCCTGAAGAATGACCGGAAGGCGGCGGAGGATCTTGTGAAGATCGCGAACACGCCGAGGCAGGACTACAAGCCGCAATAGCGATCAGAACATCGCAGAGCATCGCGCCCGCTCGCCAGAACACGGGACCGAGCGCGGGCCGACGATCGCCGACAAAGGCCGATAATCAGCGCGGAGGGCTGCCATCCACAAACGGATGGCGGCCCCCTCCCGTTTTGGGCTCTCAGGTGCCATGTTGGGACCTGAGATTCGCATGACAGAACAAGCAAAAACTCCAGAAAAATCAGGCCAGAAACCCGGCATAGCCGCGCGCGCAATGCAGGCGATGCAGGGCGCGCCCGCGCTCGATTACCTGAACGCCCTCAATCCGGAACAACGGCAGGCGGTCGAGACGCTCGACGGTCCCGTGCTGGTCCTGGCGGGGGCCGGAACCGGAAAAACCCGCGTATTAACAACGCGGATCGCCCATATTTTACGGCTCGGGCGCGCGCATCCCTCGCAAATCCTCGCGGTGACCTTCACCAACAAGGCCGCGCGCGAGATGAAGCTGCGCATCGGCCATATGGTCGGGCAAATTGTCGAGGGAATGCCGTGGCTTGGCACCTTCCACGCGATCGGCGTGAAGATCCTGCGGCGCCACGCCGAATTGGTCGGCCTGAAATCCAATTTCACAATTCTGGACGTCGACGACCAGATCCGCCTGATCAAACAGCTCCTAGAAGTGGCGAACGTCGACGAAAAAAGATGGCCAGCACGCATCTTCGCCGGGATCCTCGACGGCTGGAAGAATAGAGGATTGACGCCGGACCAGGTTCCGGTTGGCGAGGCCATGGCCTTCGCGAACGGCAAGGGCAAGGACCTCTACGCCGCCTATCAGGCGCGGCTGAAGACGCTGAACGCCTGCGACTTCGGCGACCTCCTGCTCGAGCAGTTGCGCCTGTTCCGTCACCACCCGGACGTGCTCGCCGATTACCAGCGCCGCTTTCGCTATATTCTGGTCGACGAGTATCAGGATACAAATGTCGCGCAGTATCTGTGGCTGCGGCTTTTGGGGCAGCCGCGCAGCAACACGACCGCTGTCATTCCGGGACGCCGCGAAGCGTCGGACCCGGAATCCAGCAACACGGAAACCGAAACTGGATTCCGGGTTCGCGCTGAAGACAGCGCGCCCCGGAATGACGACACGTCAAGTCCCGCCCGCATCCAGCGCAACATCTGCTGCGTCGGCGATGATGATCAGTCGATCTATGGCTGGCGCGGCGCGGAGGTGGACAACATCCTGCGCTTCGAGAAGGACTTCCCCGGCGCCGTCGTGATCCGGCTCGAGCGCAACTACCGTTCCACCGGCCACATCCTCGCAGCCGCCTCGCATCTCATCGCGCATAACGAAGGCCGGCTCGGCAAGACGCTGCGCACCGAAGACGTGCTGGGCGAGAAGGTCACTGTCACCGGCGCCTGGGATTCCGAGGAAGAGGCGCGCGGCATCGGCGAGGAGATCGAACAGCTTCAGCGCCAGAAACACAAGCTCAACGAGATCGCGATCCTGGTCCGCGCCTCGTTCCAGATGCGCGAGTTCGAAGACCGCTTCGTCACGCTCGGCCTGCCCTATCGCGTGATCGGCGGCCCGAGATTCTATGAGCGCGCCGAAATCCGCGATGCGCTGGCTTACCTTCGCGTCATCAATTCGCCGGCCGACGACCTCGCCTTCGAGCGCATCGTGAATGTGCCCCGGCGCGGGCTTGGCGACGCCACCGTGAAGCAATTGCACGACTACGCGCGCATGAACCGGGTGCCGCTGACCGAGGCCGCGCGCTCCATCGTCGAGACCGACGAACTGAAGCCCAAACCGCGTACTTCCTTGCGCGATCTCATGACCGCGTTCGACCGCTGGCGCACGCAAAGCGAACAGCTGCCGCATACCGAACTCGCCGAGATCGTGCTGGACGAGTCGGGCTACACCGAGATGTGGCAGAAGGACCGCTCGGCCGATGCCGCAGGCCGCCTCGAAAACCTGAAGGAGCTGGTGCGCTCCATGCAGGATTTCGAAAATCTCAGCGGCTTTCTCGAACACATCTCGCTGGTCATGGACCGCGACGCCGAGGGCATCGACGACGCCGTCAGCATCATGACGGTGCATTCCGCCAAGGGGCTGGAATTCGACACCGTGTTCCTGCCCGGCTGGGAGGAAGGCCTGTTCCCGCACCAGCGCGCGCTCGACGACCAGGGCCGCGCCGGCCTCGAAGAGGAGCGCCGGCTCGCCCATGTGGGGCTCACGCGCGCGCGCAAGCGGGCGAAGCTTTATTTCGCCACCAACCGCCGCATGAAGGGCTTGTGGAATTCCACCATTCCCTCGCGCTTCCTCGACGAATTGCCGGAAGCCAATGTCGAGGTGACGGAGGCAAAGGGCGGCTATGGCGGCATGGCCGGCTATGGCGGGATGGGCGGCATGCGCGGCGCCTTCGGCAACACCGGCGGCTCACGCTTCGACAGCTTTGCGCCGGCCGCATCGAGCTATTCCACGCCCGGCTGGCAGCGGGCGCAGAAGCGCAAGCGCGACGACGACTTCGAAGGCTTCGGCGACGAAGGTTCGGAATTCGAAAGCCAGGTGCGCTACGCCGACGACGATGACAGTGTCGCCGCAGACTCAGCGGGGTCTCCTCCCCCCTTGCGGGGGAGGGCCAGGGAGGGGGGGCCCTTCACGTCACGCCCCGGCTCCCACACGTCCAGCACCACCGGCATATCCAAAGGCCGCTTCGCCGCGCGCAGAGAGCCCCTCACCATCGAGG
>CAZIKZ010000017.1:19410-27333 GCA_964539845.1 uncultured Hyphomicrobiales bacterium | reverse complement strand
CCACCACGATCACGTCGTCGCGCTCCAGGAGCGCCCGGGTGGCCGAGTGGCGCATCCGGTCGATCTGCTCGTTGATCGAGGAGTCCTTCTCGATATAGGTGTCGGTGCGCGGGATATAGGCTTCCGGCTGGTAATAGTCGTAATACGAGACGAAATATTCCACCGCGTTGTCGGGGAAGAAGCTCTTGAACTCGCCATAGAGCTGCGCGGCCAGCGTCTTGTTCGGCGCCAGCACCAGCGCCGGGCGCTGCGTCGCCTCGATCACCTTCGCCATGGTGTAGGTCTTGCCCGAGCCGGTGACGCCGAGCAGCACCTGCGTGCGGTCGTGCCGGCTCACGCCTTCGACCAGTTCCTTGATCGCGGTCGGCTGGTCGCCTTTCGGCTCCATCTCGCTTTTGATGACGAGCGGCTGTCCGCCTTCGGATTTTTCAGGGCGCGGCGGGCGATGCGGGATCCAGGTCTGTTCGTTGACTTCGGCACGGCCCGTGCGCAGCAGATCTTCCAGTGCGGCATTCGAGGCAGCCGCGCCGGTGACGCCGCGGCCGAGATCGATCTCGTCCGGATTCTTTTCGCGGCGGCGTCCGACCGAGGAGCCGGGCATCTGCGCATTTTCGTCTGGCTCGAGCCCGAGTTCCCGCGCCAGCGCCGGATCGAGTCCGGAGACCGGTGGCGCGTCGAATGGCGCGCGGGCGACATAGCCGGATTGCGGCTTCTCCCTGAAGCTGTCCGGCGCAGACGTGCGCGCGGTATGCTCCGCGCGGCGGTCGGCCCGGCGGTCGAAGGAATTGTCAGGCGGCGGCTGAAGGCCGGTTCCGGAGCCCATTCCCGCCGTGCCCTTGCCGATGCCGGGATTAAGCAGATCGTCGAGCGCGGGATCGTGCGCAGGGGCCGCCGGCCGGTGCGCCTTGGCGCGGGTCGGTCGTGCGTAATCCTTGGGCTTTTTCGGCTGATCGGGCGGCTTCGGCATGCCTGCGCAATATGGGCAGAGTCGCGCGGCGATAAAAGGGCGGCCCCTCAGTGAAGGACACGTGCGCGCGCCCGTATTGTCCTCTGCCACCGGTTCGTCGCGCGCGGGATCGCCGAACGCCAGTCCGCGAGGTCCACAGCCGAGCGCTTCCGACGATGGGCCGGTTCCTTACACGCCTCCCAGCAGCCGGTAGCCGGAGGTCCGGCAGCTATCGAGGCCGCATTGCAGGACCACCGAAGCGAAATTGATCAGGCAAAGCGCAGCCACATAGATCACACCCGCGGTGGCGAGCTTTGCGAGGGCCCCGGCGGGCTTGCGACCCTCAAACTTCTGGTCGCCGCCCAATACGGTGAGCTTGAGGCCGAAGGCGACGAGTAGCGCGGTCGCGATCAGGACGCACCAGACCGGCATATGGATGCCGAACACGGCGCTGCCGACATAAGCATGTCCCGGCCGTGGATAAATGTTGATCAGCGTCTGCCGCACCGAAATGAACAGCAGGAGCAGCGTGAACAGAATGCTCCAGCCGGTGTTGCGATCGGAATAGCCGCCGCGGAAATTCTGGATGATGCCGAAACAGACGCCGAACAGCGCCACGCGCTGAAGCAGGCAGAGCGGGCAGGGGATTTCGGTATGGAGATATTGGTAGGCCATCGCCGCGGTCAGGATCGCGGCGATCACATAGAGCATCGATAGATAGAACAGCGTGGTCAGGGTTTCGACCGGCGCCGTCACTGCCGGAGAATCGGCGGATGCGCTCATGTCACGCTCCCGGGCCGGCGTGAGACAGGTCGACCTGAATCCATGGCATCCGGAACCCGTGATTCGGATTATGGATCAGCCAAAGGAACTCACCGATCGAGAGCAGCATGCAGGCCAGGATCACCAGCGTTGCGAGACGGGCGCGCCCGGCACAGGCCAGCATCGTCGCGAGCGCAAGAGTGCCGAAGATCACCGCCATCATGCCGCGCACTCCGTATTGCGATGGAATGCGCCGGCCGGTCCGGACCGTGGCAAGGCGGCCTGGATACAGATGACCCAGACTGGATCAAACATGATGGTCTCCCCGAAGCGAAGTTCCATGATGCCACGACGCGCCGATTCATGCATCACCGGGTGCTTTCCGCGTTCGTAATTGATTTACCGCAATGACGACCTCGCCTGCGGAACCTTGCATACACTGCAGATTTTCCGCGTTGCAGAGGCATGCGGCTTCTCCGCTCGAGCGAAAGAACACGGTTTGGAAAGAGGGAATCACCTATACTCGGGCGGTTCTAACCATCCAGCCTCTCCGCAGGGTCGCATGGCAATCCACAATTCAGTCGACGCTCAGTCGACGCCCGACACGAGTGATGACGCCGAGATGTTCGATCTCGCGCCGGTGTCGCTTTGGCTCGAGGATTACAGCGCACTGAAGGCCTTGTTCGCGCAATGGCGTGAACAGGGCGTGACGGATTTGCGCGCGTATTTCGAGGCCGATCTCGCGCGTGTGAAGCAGTGCTCTGCCAGCATTCGCCTGATCAAGGTCAACAAAAAGACACTGACCTTGTTCGGCGCCAGCGACACCGAACACCTCATCGCCAATCTCGCGAAGGTGTTCCGCGACGATATGCTGACCACTCATGTGGACGAACTGATCCAGCTCTGGGACGGCAAGCCGGCCTTCGAGAGTCATACGGTCAACTACACCCTGGCCGGCCGGAGGCTCGACATTCAGCTCCACGGCAGCATCCTGCCGGGACATGAGGAAAGCTGGTCGCGGGTCCTGATCGCGATCGAGGACGTCACTGAGCGTGAAACCGCGCGCCGCAAGCTCACGCAAAGCGAGAGCTACGCGTCCGGCCTGTTCGCGCATTCCCCGGTCTCGCTCTGGGTGGAGGATTTTTCGGGCGTCAAGAAGCTGCTCGACGAAATCCGCGAGCGCGGCATCACTGATTTTCGCGTGTTCACCGATGTGCATCCTGAATTCGTCGCGCGTTGTCTGAGCGAAATCCGGGTGCTCGATGTGAACCGCCGTACGCTGGAATTGTTGTGCGCGCCCGACAAGCCTGCGTTGCTTCGCGCGCTGCGCGATGTGTTCCGCGACGACATGGAAACGCATTTCCGCGAGCAGCTTATCGATCTGTGGGACGGAAAGCTGTTCCAGCTGCGCGAGGTGGTGAATTACGCGCTCGACGGCACGAAACTGCATCTGCTGCTGCAATTGTCGGTGCTGCCCGGACGCGAGCGCGACTGGTCGCTGGTGCAGGTGGCGCTCACCGACATCACGGCGCGCAAGAAGGCGGAAGCCTATCTCGAATATCTCGGTACGCATGATGTGCTGACCAAGCTGTTCAATCGCTCCTTCTATGTCGACGAGCTGAACCGGCTTGAACGCAAGGGGCCGCACCCGGTCACCGTCATTATGGCTGACCTGAACGGGTTGAAGGCCGCGAATGACGAATTCGGTCACGCGGCGGGTGACGCGCTGTTGCGGCGCGCTGGCGAGGTGCTGAATTCGGTGATCGAGAAGCCGGCGCATGCCTGCCGGATCGGCGGCGACGAATTCGCGATCCTGCTGCCGGAAACCGACGAGGCGGCGAGCCTCACGATGATCCAGACCATCCAGGATCTGGTCGCGATCAACAACACTTTCTATCCCGACCTCACGCTGAGCCTGTCGATGGGCACGGCGACCGAGCGTCACGGCGAGCGGATGGAGAGTGTGGTGAAGCGCGCCGACCTCGCGATGCTGGAGGCCAAGCGGCAGCATTATTTCGAGAGCGACCACGACCGGCGGCGGCCGATCGGCGGTGTGCCATCGATTGCCGCATCGTAATTACTGGCGATTTGCGCGGCGCTCCGCGAAGGCCGAGCGCGCAACTACACGAATTTCGGAATGGGTCCGCGCTGCGGCGTTGTGTCGGAGCCGAGATCGACGAACACTTCATCGATGTAGCACCAGCCCCAGCCTTCCGGCGGGTCGTAGCCTTCGATGATCGGGTGTTGCGTGGCGTGGAAATGCCTGGTCGCGTGCTTGTTCGGCGAGTCGTCACAGCAGCCGACATGACCGCACGTGCGGCAGAGCCGCAGATGCACCCACCTGTTTCCGGGGGTCTTGAGACATTCTTCGCAACCGAGCGCGCTCGGCGTCACCTTGCGGATGAATCCGCCATGGGTGGTGCATTGCTTTGTCATATCACTGCGTCCGCTCCGCCAGAAACCGGTGAATGGCGGCGACGACCTGTGCGCCTTCCCCGATCGCGCCGCCGACGCGCTTGACCGAGCCCGACCGCACGTCGCCGACCGCGAACACGCCGCGGATACTCGATTGCAGCGGGTTCTCGCCGTGGCGCCCCGAGCATTCCTTTCCCGTCACGACGAAGCCGGCGCGGTCGAGTTCGACGCCGCAATCGGCGAGCCATGCGGTCGCGGGATCGGCGCCGATGAACAGAAACAGGTTGCCGATTTCGCCTTCCTCCTCCGCCCCGGACTTGCGGTTGCGCCAGCGTGCTCCCTGCAGACGCCCGTCGCCGGACAGCGCCACGATCTCGGTATGCGGCATCACTTCGATATTCGGCGCGGCCTCGATCCGGTCGATCAGGTAGCGCGACATGGTGGCGGCCAATCCGTTGCCGCGCACCATGATGCGAACCTTCGAGGCGTGATCGGCGAGAAACACCGCCGCCTGTCCGGCCGAATTGCCGCCGCCCACCAGGATGACCTCCTCGTTGGCGCATAACCGCGCCTCGATCGGGGAGGCCCAGTACCAGACGCCGCGGCCTTCGAATTGCGCGAGATTGTCGACCGCCAGCCGGCGATAGCGTGCACCGCTTGCGATCACCACGGAGCGCGCGCGGATCCGTCCGCCTTCTCCGGTGTCGAGCCGGAATGCGCCGTCGGAAAGTGTGCAGTCCAGGCGCGTGATCGCCAGCGGGACCATGATCTCGCTGCCGAATTTCTGCGCCTGCACGAAGGCGCGGCTGACCAGCGCGATGCCGGATATCCCGGTCGGGAAGCCGAAATAATTTTCGATCCGCGCGCTGGCGCCGGCCTGGCCGCCATAGGAGCGCTGCTCGAGCACGATCACGGACAGGCCTTCGGAGCCGGCATAGACCGCGGTGGAAAGTCCGGCAGGCCCGCAGCCGACCACGGCTACGTCGTACAGTTTCTCGGGGTCGATCTGCTCCAGCATACCGAGCCCATGGGCGAGCGCGCTGTCGTCCGGATTACGCAGCACGTTGCCGTCGGGCGTTACCACCAGCGGCAGATCGCCGGGCGCGGGAGCGTAGCGTGCGATGATGTCCTGCGCTTCGCGATCGTCGGCGGGGTCGAGCAGATGATTGGGATAGGCGTTGCGCGACAGGAACGTCTCGATGCGCGCGACCTCGACGGAATTCGCTGCGCCGATGATGACGATACCGCCGGTGCCGCTTTCGAGCAGCGACACGCGGCGCAGGATCATGGCGCGCATGATGCGCTCGCCGAGTTCTGCTTCGGCGATGAGAAGACGCCGCAGGCCCTCGGACGGGATCACCAGCGCTTCGACCTCGCCCTCGGCGTGAGCATCGACCAGCGACGGATCGGCCGACAGCGAGCCGACTTCGGCCAGGAACTGGCCCGCAGCCGAGTCGAGGATTGGCGTGATATGGCCGAGTCCATCGCGCTGACTCGCGATCACGTGTCCGGACAGGATAATGTGCATGCCGCGTGCCTGGCCGGTCAGGAACAGCGGCTCTCCATCCGCGAACCGCCGCGACTCTCCGAAGCGGCGCAGGCGCTCGATCTCCCGCGGCGTCAGAGTGGGAAAAGCCTGCGCGTAGCGGGCATAGGTTTCGGGTGTGATCGCAACGCGTGTCGTGGGCATGGCAGTCGCAGATCCGTGAGATCGGGCGCAAAAGCTAGCCCTGTTTCACCTTCGCGGCCATGTGTCTTTTGCCTTGTCTGGTGCGATCTTGCGATCGGCGCATGCGGTCCCGCATATTCCTCGCCGGTCCTTTGCGTGTTACCTCCAAGGGACAGGATCGGTCCGGAGGGGCGCTGATGACGATGGTCGACACGGTCGAGCAGCTGGAAGCAATCTACGGCACGCCCGCCGAGCCTTCGCTCGTGAAGGAAACCGATCACGTCACGCCGGATTATGCACGCTACATCGAGGCGTCGCCGTTTGCGATGCTGGCGACCGCGGGCCCGGATGGGCTCGATTGCTCGCCACGCGGCGACAAGCCGGGCTTCATGCGGATCGCCGACGAGCGCACGCTCATGCTGCCGGACCGGCATGGCAACAACCGCATCGACTCGCTGCGCAATGTGATCGCCGATCCGCGGGTTGCGTTGCTGTTCCTCATTCCAGGCTTCGGCGGCACGCTGAGGGTGAACGGCACGGCGCGCATCTCGATCGAACCTACATTGCTGGGCAGTTTCGCGGTGGACGGCAAGGCGCCGCGCAGCGTTCTGATCGTCGATGTGCAATCGGTCTATTTCCAGTGTGCGCGCGCGGTGATCCGCTCCGAATTGTGGAACCCGAATCGGCATGTCGATCCGAAGTCGCTCCCCAGCCCCGGCCAGATTCTGTCCGCCATCACCTCCGCGCGGGTCGGCGGCGAGGCCTATGACAAGGCCTGGCCACAGAGAGCCAAAGAGACGCTGTGGTGATCCCGGTGGCAGGCATCCTCGTTCTCGGCGCCGGCGGACTGATCGGGCAATTCGTCGCCGCCGACCTGCTGCGGCGCGGGCTGACGGTGACCGCCGCCGCGCGGCGTTTGACGGCGGCGCAGCGCGACCTGTTCGGGGACGCGGCGCGCGAAACGCCGATCGCGAGTCTCGATGTGCCTGGCTTGAAGGCGCTGATCGCGGAGAGCGGTGCCGATATCGTGGTGAATTGCGTCGGCGTACTGCAGGACCAGCCCGGCAAGTCTACGCATGAGGCGCATGACGGTTTCGTCGAGCGGCTGATCGCGGCCCTGCGCGGCACCGGGCGGCCGGTGCTGCTGATCCATACCTCGATTCCGGGAGAGCCCGGTGGGGACACGACGCCGTTCGCGCAAAGCAAGCGGCGCGCGGACGGGCTGATCGTCGAGTCCGGATTGCCGCACGCGATCCTGCGGCCGGGCATGGTGCTCGCGCCCGCGCCTTATGGCGGCAGCGCCATGCTGCGCGCGCTGGCGGCGCTTCCGGTCGATCTGCCGCAGACGCTGGCCGAGCGGCCGTTCCGCTATGTCGCGGTGGAGGATATTGCCGATACGGTTGCACGCATCGCCGGGCGCTGGACGCCGGGCCAGCCTTATGCGGCGGTCTATGACCTGATGCATCCCGAGCCGCACACGATGGAGAGCGTGATCGCGCGGCTGCGCCGCTGGCTCGGCGATATCTGGCCGTGGCGTCTGCGCATGCCGGGCTTTGCGATCGATCTCGGCGCAAAGGCCGGCGATCTCTCGTCATGGCTCGGCTGGTCGCCGCCGATGCGCTCGACCGCAATCGCCGAGTTGCGCCGCGGCGTTATCGGCGATCCGGCGCGCTGGATGGCCGACACCGGGATCGCGCCGCGGTCGCTCGACGCGCTGCTGCGCGAGCGTCCGGCGACGGTGGAGAACCGCTGGTTCGCCCGGCTTTATCTTCTCAAGGCGCTGATCATTGCCGTGCTGGCCGTATTCTGGTTGGTGTCCGGGCTGATCGCGATCACGGTCGCGTATCGCGATGCGCTCGACATGATGACGCGCTTCGGCTTTCCGGGCGGGCAGTCGCATGCCTTCGTGATCACGTCGAGCGTGACCGACATCATTCTCGGGCTGCTGATCGCATTCCGCAGGACGCATCGGGCCGGTCTCGTCGCAGGCATCGTTGTGGCGGTCGGTTACATGCTCGGCAGTGCGGTGCTGACGCCGGCACTCTGGATCGAGCCGCTCGGCGCGCTGGTGAAGACCGGACCTGCCATCGTGCTGATGATCGTGGCGCTCGCAATCTCGGACGACCGGTAG
>CAZIKZ010000017.1:0-19310 GCA_964539845.1 uncultured Hyphomicrobiales bacterium | reverse complement strand
GAGCAATTGTTCCTGTTCACGCCGATCCAGAGCGAATACGGACGCGCGCTCGCGCTGAAGCACGGCATCGATCCGGACAACCCGCAGAGCAACGCGGTGCTGATCGATGGCACGGTCAATCTGCGGTCCGATTCAGCGATCGCTGCGCTGTCGCGCCTGCCAGGCTACGGCTGGGTGCGTGCTTTCCGTATCGTTCCGAAGCCCGCCCGTGACTGGGCTTATGCGATGATCGCGCGCAATCGCTACCGCTGGTTCGGCCGGCACGATGTCTGCGATATCGGCGGGGCGCGATATGCGGATCGGGTGGTGGGGTAAATTTGCTCCGCTTGTTTCCGCGAAAGCGGGGCCCCTGAGGCAAGCATCGGATTCCCGCTTGCGCGGGAATGAACGGACAACGTGCGCGCGCTTGGCCTTAGGGAGCGAGTAGCGGCTTCAGCACCGTCACGATCCGGTCCGGCGGCGTCGAGGGCGGAAACACACCGATGAACTTGCCCGCGCGATCCATCAGATAAATATAGGCCGAGTGGTCGATGCCGTAATCGTCCTCACCCCGGCCTGGGACCTTCTTGAAATAGACTTTGTAAGCGTGCGCGGCGCGCTGGATCGCGGTCTCGTCGCCGGTCAATCCGATCAGGTTTTCATGGAATGAATCGACGTAGGTCGCGAGCAAGTCCTGCGTGTCGCGCTTCGGATCGAGCGAGATAAACAGCGGCTGGACCTGTCCAGCCAGCGGACCGAGCGTCTTCAGCGCGTCACCGATCGCCATCAGATCGGTCGGGCAGATGTCCGGGCAATGCGTGAAGCCGAAATAGACAAGCAGGATCTTGCCGCGGAAGTCCCGCTCGGTGCGGGTCTTGCCGTTGTGGTCGACGAGCCTGAATGGCCCGCCGATCGTCCCCTGGCCCCACATCACCGCGTCCATGGACTCGGTCGCGGTAATAGGGCGCGTGCTGTCCTGCGCACGTATGTCCGTTGCCAGCCACACCGCGCTGAGTGCGACCAGGCCGGCGATGAGCTTCGGCGACAGACGCAGACGCCGCGTCATGCCTGGAAGGTGAGGCGGCTGCCGGTGCTCGATTCGATCAGCTTGTCCGGCAGATTGCGCTGCACCGTCTGGATGAAGTTCGTTCCGCTGCAATGCATCGGCACGATGACGTCGGGATTGAGTTCGCGGATTTCTCCGACCACCTGCTCAAGATAGTCTTTTGGCGCGGGGCCGAGATGGAAGCCGCCGACCAGCGCGTGAATCTTCTGGATGCCGGACACTTCCTGCGCCTGTTTGGCGGAATTGACGATTCCGACATGGCCGCAAGAGGAGATCACCACGAGGCCCTTGCCCTTGATGTTGAACACCGTGGCATGTTCGTGAATGTGCTCGTCGGGGACGATCTTGCCCTGCAGTTCTGCTGCCGTGTAGTGCGAGGCGTCGCAGCCGAGCCCGTCCTTGATCGCGAATTCAACCGATGTGTTGGGCAGCACACGCTCCTTGCTGACACGCTTGATCTTGCCGGTGGTGAAGGCGTGGTCGGCGACGACAGTGGGCTGTTCGCAGAGTACGACCGATACTTTCTTCGCGGCAAGTTCGCGCCGGTCAAGCGTGCCCCATTCGGCGAGCGCGTTGGCCGGTCCTGTATAGCGCTTGCAGAAATTATCCTCGCCGCCGGCATAGAGTTTCAGATCGGCCGGCAGGACATCGCGGTATTTCGTGAGGAAGCCCTGAAGGCCGCCAAAATGATCGTAATGGCCGTGGCTCACGATCAGCGCATTGGCCTTGGCCGGATCGGCGCGCAGGATGTCGATGTTGTTCATCAACGCATCCGGGCTGTAGCCGAAATCGAGGAAGATGGTGCGCTGCTCGGAGCCGCGTTCGGATTCGAGATACAACGACAGGCCCCATTGATTGTGCAGCACCCGGCGGAAATCGCTGCCGCGTCCCGATCCGGGCGGCTGGCTCGCGACGCCGTTCACGGTGATCGGCTTCAGGAACTGATCGTGGCTGGAATCGACCAGCACGCGCAGCGACAGCTTGTCGACCTCGGGCACCTTGATGGGTGCGGCATCGGCGAACTCGATGCAGGCGAATTCTCCCGCGACGGCCGCGAAGGCGGTGGCGGCGAACGAGTGCTTCAGAAAATCCCGGCGAGCGATTGATGTCATGGCGATGCCCCACAAACGGATGCGCGGCACAGTGCGTACGCATCGCTACTGGCGCCATGCTAGGCCCGCAGCTTCCTTAATCTCAAGCGAACCAGAATTTTTTGTAATGCAATGCGGTAGCATGTTGTGCTGCCACCGCATTGAATCGATGTAAATATTTTCCGCGCGGTCTCGCAAGGGTGCGGCGTCACGGAAAAGTGTTGCGCGCGGACCGGCCCTGCTGCCTCAGTTCCGTGCCGCGCAAGCGTCGCGCGTGACCTTGGTCTCACGGATGACCTGCGCAATCTCGGACGGTGCAAAAATCCCAAAATCCGCCGCTGTCAGCCGGCCTTCGCTTGCATGCGTCCGCAGACTCGCCAGCACGCGGCTCTTGATCGCATCGGCGTTTCGCAGCGTATAGGCGCGGTCCCGGCTGTCCATCGCGAAAGGCCGCTTCTCGCGTGGATCGGCCTGCTTGTCGGCCTTGGCCGCGGTCGACAGTTGTCGGATCAGTGTGGCCGCAGCCTCCACCGCGAGCGCGCGATTGTCGGGATCGCACATCATCCAGCCGTTTTGGCGGTAAATGCAGTCGGCGACTTCGGCCCAGACCGATGCGAATTGCGTCTCGTCCACTGCGGACTGCTTGATGCCAGCCGCGGAGGCGATGCGCGAAAATCCGCTGGCCGTTTGCAGGATGCGGTAGAGATCGCCGGGCGGCACCCGGTCGACATGCTCAAATCCGAGCCGCGAGAATGGTACGCACATCTTCAGGAGCGGCGCGGTTTCCGCGCGGCCGGTGCGGCGTGCGCTCGTATCAACGGCGACCTCCGTGGGCTTGGCGGCATCGCGTGATGCGGCGGGGACCGTTTGCATCTTCGCCTGAAGGAGCGTGGGTGTGCGCACAATGCCACTGACACCCAGGAGGCCGATGCCGAACGCGATCACAGCGCCGAGGATGATCGGCAGCGAACTCGAGCCTTTCTGCGCCTGCCAGGCCTGCTTCTGGCGCATTTCATGGATCATCTTCGACATGATCTCACGCCCGGGTCGCGGGAGGGCAGCTGTCGGCGCCACCCGCATATTGATCGAGGACGGGTTGCATCGGGTCCGGCACGAAGAAGCCGAAGTCCGAACGCTTCAGTCGTCCCGCCTTGACGTGCGCTGCGATGGCCTGTTCGACGGCGCGGTTGCGCGGCGAATTCCAAAGCGTTTCGACAGTGCTGACTTCCGCCTGGCCGTAATTTTTCGCAGTCGCGAGCATCTCGTTTTTCTTGGCGTAGTACCGGCCGATATAGTCGACGATCCACGCGCGGTTGTCCGGCTGGCAGACCGCGTTCTGCTTGGTCACCACGTAGCAATTCAGTGCGACCGTCAGTTCGACGGCGCGACGATGATCGCGCGGCGCGACACGATGCTGACCGGCCGGCATCTTGGGCGCCATTCCGTCTGCCTCAGGACGTTCCGTTGCGGGGAAGCAGGCCTCGCGCACGTCCGCCTTGCGCCACTCACCGATGCGGGCGGACGTGATCAGCGCGTCGCCGGTATTGCCAAAGACGAAATGATTGATCGCGAAAGAGCCGACGGCAATGCCACCAACGACGAACAGACCGCGTGCGATCAGATTCATAACGGCTCCAAAGAATTTCACTCAAGCTTTCGCAATATATGCGCGCTTATGTGGTTGCTCGCCTTGCGGTTGTCTTAACGCGATCGCAGACACTCGGCGCCAATATCTCGCGTCGTCTCCGGACCGCATGTGCATCGCTAAAGGGTCATGAAGGGCATCGATCGCAATTGAACTAAATACAGTCTTGCGATGGCGGCGCGGCGTTTTATGCGGCGGCGATTAGCAACTCGGTGAGCCGGTCCGGCATGTCGATCATGGCGTCGTGGCCGCAGGGCATGTCGTGGACATTCCAGGCGGGGTCGGTGCGCAGTCGCGTTGCGATGGCGTCGAAGCCGCCCGAATTGAAACCCTTCGCGCGGATATAGGTTTTCTTCGCGATCTTCTCGCGCGCACCGGTAAGCTTCACCGGATCGCCATAGGTACCGATCGGCTGCGGCGTGCATTTGCGATCGACGAAGGCGCGATCCTTTTCGTTGACGTTGAAGTAAGCCGCGCTTGCGGGCGGAATGCCGAGATCGCCGCGTTTGATTGCGGCGTTGACGGCATCGCGCAGACCCTGCCGCGACAGGCTCATGATGGTCTGACCATTCGCCGGCACGAAGGCATCGAGGAACACCATGGACGCGAGTTGTGTCCGCACTTTTTCGGCGACGCCGGAAATGACGATGCCGCCATAGGAATGGCCGACCAGGATGACCCGCTGCAGATCTTCGAAGCGGATGATGTTGGCAACGTCGTCGATATGGGTCGTGACTGTGGGCCTGGTGCCGAGCAGATGCGAGCGGTCACCCAATCCGGTGAGGGAGGGCGCGTAGACCTTGTGGCCCTTGCGCTCGAGCCGGTCGGCAACCCTGCGCCAGCACCATCCACCATGCCAGGCGCCATGCACGAGTACGAAGCTGCGCGGCTCTGCCTGCGCGACGGCAGGTGTGGCAAGGGCAGTCGCCGCGGCGCTGGTCCCGGCGAGCAGCGAACGCCGGGTGAGGGATTTGCGTGTGTCGTGCATTTGCGGGCGGCTCTCCGCGCATGAGCATACATGAACGGTCGTCGCCGCGCAGCGCGGGAGCCGATGAGAACGATGATGCCCGCAGACGGGGCGCTATGGGGCTGGATTCTGTGTGGACGGTCTGACGATGACGGCGCCGGGTTAGTTTCGCCCGCGCTTCCATTCCTTCTCGGGCAGCTTGGCGCCGGCCCGGTTGAGCGACTTGATCTGGAGCGGAATCTGACCTGATTTTTCCGCGATCTCGCGATCCTGCTGCTCGATGATGTGGCGTGCGGGTTCGTCGCCTTCGAGGCCACCCAGTTCTTCGGCCGGGACGCGGCGGTTGGAGCGCTGGCTACCGTCTTCGTAGATCACGTCGAACAACACGAATTCGGACCGTTTCGTCGGTTTGCGCGCCATCGTTGTTCTCCTTGTTGGAGCGCCGGCGGATGTCGGCATCCTGGAAACAGGACGGCCACGCTGGCGGCAGCGCTCAGGTTCGACTTGTGCAGGTGGCCCGAGGCGGCGAATGCGTTCGTCGGGGCACCGCTTATATGCGCAATCGGGCAGGTTGCCGCAACCCATAGACCGGGCTCTCATGCGAGGCATTCGGCCCTGTCATGCCCGATTATTGGAGGATTTCGCGCGCAAACCGGCGGCGGGCCGCCGGTTATTGGGCCGACCAGCGCTGATCGATGCGCTGCCAGGTGCCGTCCGCGCGAATGGCGGCAATGCCCTGGTCGAGCTTAGCAATCAGGTCGGCGGACTGGCCCTTGCGCACGGCGAGAGCGAGCGGCAATTCCAGAAACAACTTCTCCGGCAGGGTCACCTTGCCGGCATGCAACGTGGACGCGAGTCTGCGGCCGACCTGGAAGTTGAGCGCCGCCGCGTCGGCTTCCCCCGAGAGCAATTGTGCGAAGCTCTGGTCGTAATCGGCATTCACGACGAGCTTCACCTCGGGCGCGGTCTTCCCGATGAAGCCTGCGAGCGGACCGGTCTTCGGCGTCACCACGGTCTTGCCCGCCAGTGCTTTCAAGTCCGGCGTGGGTTGCGGCGCGCGCACGAACAGCGCGCCGCCTGTAATCACCAGCGGAGCGGTGAAGTCGAAGCTCTGCCGTCGCTCCGGATTGATCGCGAGCGGGAAAGCGGCATCGGCACGGCCGTCCTCCAGCGTCTTCTGAATCTCTGCGAATGGTACCGGGACATAGACGATGGTCAGGCCGGCGCGCTGGGCCACCGCGTTGAGAATGTCGACGGCGAGTCCGTCCGACTTGCCATCCTTCACCTCGGCGAACGGCGGAAAGCGCTGGTCATGCGCGACGCGGACGGTTTGGGCCTGCGCGGCCAAGGTCGAAAGCGGAAACAGGATAGCGACGGCAACCCAGAGATTGATGCGCATATTGCCCCTCATGATGAGGGGCAAGCTAGCATGAGCAGTGCGCGCGAAGATATGCCGCCCGCGCAACCTACTCGGCGGCCGCCAGATTGGGCGAGTCGATGAAGCCGCCCGACTGGCGGCGCCACAGCGCGGCGTAATGGCCATCGGCGGCCAACAACTCGTCATGCGTGCCCTGTTCGACGATGCGACCCTTGTCGAGGATGACGAGCCGGTCCATGCGCGCGATCGTCGACAGACGATGCGCGATCGCGATCACGGTCTTGTTCTTCATCAGTTCGTCGAGGCTCGACTGGATCGCGGCCTCCACTTCGGAATCGAGCGCGGACGTGGCCTCGTCCAGCACGAGAATCGGCGCGTTCTTCAGGATGACGCGGGCGATCGCGACACGCTGGCGTTGCCCGCCGGACAGCTTCACCCCGCGCTCGCCGACCTGCGCGTCGTAGCCGTGCCGGTGCCGCCAGTCTTCGAGGGCGAGGATGAAATCGTGCGCCTGTGCGAGCTTGGCCGCAGCCACCACTTCCTCGTCGCGCGCGGACGGGCGGCCATAGCG
Organism: uncultured Hyphomicrobiales bacterium; assembly: GCA_964539845.1. Lineage (GTDB taxonomy): Bacteria > Pseudomonadota > Alphaproteobacteria > Rhizobiales > Xanthobacteraceae > Pseudorhodoplanes. Next base: position 12,613 of record CAZIKZ010000017.1, on the reverse strand, counting down.
GATATTGTCGCGGATCGAGCGGTGCAGCAGGGATGTATCCTGCGTCACGACCGAGATCTGAGTGCGCAGCGACTCCTGCGTGACCTGCGCGATGTCCTGTCCGTCGATCAGAATGCGGCCGTTCTCCAGCTCGAAGAAGCGGAGCAGAAGGTTGACCAGCGTCGACTTGCCGGCGCCCGAGCGTCCGACCAGACCGATCTTTTCGCCGGGCTTTACCGAGAGCGAGAGGTTTTCGATCAGGCCTTTTTCGCTGCCGTAACCGAAGCGAATATCCTCAAATTCGATTTCGCCGCGCGTGACGGTCAGCTGCTTCGCGTCCGGCTTGTCGGCCAGTCCGAGCGGGCGCGCAATCGCGCGCATGCCTTCCTGCACCACGCCGATATTCTCGAAAATGTCCGTGATCTGATAGGCGACCCACCCCGCCATGTTCACGATCTGCCAGGCGAGCGGCAACGCCATCGCCACGGTGCCGACCTGCACCTTGCCTTGCGTCCACAGATAGATCGACAGACCCGCGACCGTCACCACCATTGCCGCATTCAGCGTTGCCAGCGTGAGCGTGAACAGCGTGTTGAGCCGGAGCGACGCGTGAAACAGCCCGGTATGCGTCTCGATGGAATTGCGCACATAGGCGTCTTCCTCGCGGGCGCGGGCGAACAGCTTCAACGTCAAAATGTTGGTATAGGTGTCGACGATACGCCCGGTCATGATCGAACGCGCCTCCGACACCTCGACCGAAGTATCGCGCATGCGCGGCACGAAAATCCGCAGAAGGATCGCGTAGCCCGCGAACCAGACGAGGATCGGCACGGCCAGCCACACGTCCGCGGAAGCGAGCAGCAGCATCGCGCTGGTGCCGTAGACCAGGATGTACCAGACCGCCGTGATCATCGACACGAGGCTCTGGCGGATCGCCGGACCGGTCTGCATCACCTTGTTGGCGATGCGGCCTGCAAAATCGTTCTGGAAGAACGCCCAGCTCTGCCGCACCACATGCCAGTGGCTCTGCCAGCGGATCAGGTTCGTCACATTGGCGGCGATCCCCTGGTTGGCGACCATGTTCTGCGCGGTCAGCGCCAGCGGACGCAACACGACGAGCACTACGGCCATGCCAACGAGCAGGTGCCAGGATTGTGCGAACAGCGTCGCCGGGTCGCCCGAGGTCACCAGCGTGACCACGCGGCCGATAAAGACCGGAATTGTGACGTCGAGCAGTGCGACCACGAACCCCGTCACGAACAGGGCCGCGAACAGCGCCTTCGCCTGGCGCGCGAAGTGCCAGTAGAAGCCGAGCAGGGTCGGCGGCGGCTCCGGATTGTCCGGCAGCACCGTAGGCTGCAATGCTTTTTCAAACCACTTGAACATGGCACGTCCACAGACGGCAAAAGCGGCGCCGTGACGCCGCCTCGGGCCGTTCGATATTATCGGATGGGGCGTACCTAGGCTCGCAACATGTCGAGAGCAAGGCGTCAGATCCGGCGGAACGCCATCCCGGCGGTCGGCAGCATACAGGCGACGGCCGGCACGTCGAACACCCGCGCCGGAGCGGGTGTTTTTAGCCCTGGCAGGCGCTATCGGGTGTTGCGACCGCAGGGTCGCCGGGGCCTGCGAGCACGCCGGTCAGCGACGAGGTCTCGGCCGCGTCATCCGACGATGCGCCCGGGCGCAACCGGCGCTGCAGATAGTAATTCGTCAGCCCCGTCGTCAGCTTTTCGCGGGCATGCGCGGCGCAGCGCGGGTCGATCGTTGCGATGATCGGGGCGGGCGTCCTTTCGACGTTGTCCTCCGACAAATCAGGCACGGCGCGTCCGTCAGTTGCGGCTTGCACCGATGCGCTCGGGTCGCTGGTCGCGTCCGGATGATCGGACAGCTGCGTTGCCGGTGTGCGGAATGAAGCCGACACCGTGAGCACGAGACTGGCCAGCGCAAGTCCACCGAAAAGGAAACCCAGCAGCCTCACCTTCGCGGCGCCGCTCATCGTCCACATGGCGTGACGGTCGCGAAAGCGACGCCGCAGCGGATAGAGGAAACGATGTGGCAGAGCGGATTTGATCAGTGAGACAAGCATGGGGCATCGCTCGGTTAACAACGGCACGGTCATACCGCGCCATCGCTTAATCGCGCTTAAGACGTAAGACCGATTTGCCCAAAGGGTCACACGCTTGCTAACGCAATCATTCAAATTGCTGCGAACGTGCTAGTGATTGCGACGGGTGGGGGAGACGTTTTGAAATGGATTTGGGACTTCGCGGCAAGACCGCATTGATCACCGGTGCGAGCGCTGGAATCGGGCGCGCGATTGCGAGCGAGCTTGCGCGCGAAGGCGTGCGTGTCGCGCTGGTCGCGCGCAGCCGCGACAAGCTGGAGCAGGCCGCGGGCGAGATCGCTGCGGCCACGAATACGGCATGCGTCGCGCTGCCGGGCGACATGGGCTCGCCTGACGACATCGCGCGCGTCATCGCCGAAGCACATGCAGCGTTGGGACCGATTGATATCCTGATCAACAATGCCGGGTCGTCGCCGTCGGGCCGGATCGGCGATACCGATGACGCGATCTGGATGAAGTCGATCAATCTCAAGCTGATGGGCTATGCGCGTTGCTCGCGCGCGCTGACCCCCGAGATGCGAAAGCGGCGCTGGGGCCGGGTCATCAACATCATCGGCCGCAGCGGGCACCAGCCGCGCGCCGAGTATGTCACGGGCGGCGCGGTGAATGCGGCGCTGCTCAATTTTACAAAGGCTCTCGCGGACGAGGTCGCGCCTGACAACGTGCTGGTGGTCGGCGTCAATCCAGGCCCGATCCAGACCGAACGCTGGGATGCACTCGTCGCGCAGGCCGGCAAAAGCCTCGGTAAGAGCCCGGACGAATTCAGCGCTTCACAAGTGGCGGGCATACCGCTCGGCCGCATGGGCCGCGTCGACGAGGTATCCGGACTGGTGGCCTTCTTGTGCTCGGACCGCGCTTCGTTCATCACCGGCACCTGTATCGACGTCGATGGCGGCGGTACGCGCTGCATATAAAAACAAGAGATACGCCAAGAGACACATTATGAAATTTGCCGATATCGAATCCGGTCTGAAGCTTGCCTATCGTGTCGACGACTTCACCGATCCGTGGGCGCCGGCCGACACCGTGCTGATGATCCATGGGCTCGCGGAATCCGGCGAGAGCTGGCGTGCGTGGGCGCCGCACCTGTCGCGGCATTGCCGGTTGTTGCGTCCCGATCTGCGCGGCTACGGCCAGTCGACACCGATGCCGGCCGACTACCGCTGGCAGCTCGATCGCCTGGTCGCCGATCTGATCGCACTGCTCGATCATGAGAAACTTGAGCGTGTGCATGTGATCGGCGCGAAGATCGGCGGCACCATCGGTCTGCGGCTGGCCGCCCTGCATCCGGATCGTGTGATCTCGCTGTCCGCGATTGGTGCACCGGCATCGCTGACAAGCTTCTCGGAGCGCGCGCCGACCTGGCGCAAGCAGATCCGCGAGCACGGCGTGAGGCCATGGGCGGAGGCCACGATGAATGGCCGGCTCGGCAGCAATCTGCCGCAGGAGGCGGTCGCATGGTGGGTCGATCTGATGGCGAAGACGGCGCCGTCGACGATGGAAGGCTTTCTTCAGATGGTGCCGGCGGTCGACGTCACGGGCTGTCTTGACCAGATCCGTGCGCCGACACTGGTCGTGACCACGACCGGCAGCATGCTCGGCTCGACCAGCGAGGTCGAGGCATGGCAGCGCAAGATTGCCGGATCGCAGCTCGTCGTTCTGCCGGGCGATTCATACCATGTGGCTGCGTCCGATCCGGACGTCTGCGCCGAACTGGTCGCCGCGTTTCTAAAGACACACGCGACGACCTGAGCGTTGCCGACTTATTCCGCCTTGGCGCCCGAGGCTCGGATGACGTCCGCCCACTTCTGGGTTTCGGCCTGCAGGAAAGCGCCGTAGGCGGCGCCGGACGACGTGCCGGGCTCGGCGCCAAGCTCATTGAAACGCTTGACGACGTCCGGCGATGCCAGCGCCTTGTTCACCGCATCGGTGAGCTTCGTCAGCACGGCCGGCGGTGTCTTTGCCGGCGCGACAAGGCCGAACCAGGCCGACGCCTCGAATCCCGGCAGCCCCGATTCCGCGACCGTCGGCACATTCGGCATGGCGGCAGCGCGCTTGCCGCCCGCGACGGCGATCGCGCGAACCTTGTTGCCGCTGACCTGTGGCAGAGCCGCCGGCATGTTGTCGAACATGATCGGGATATGACCGCCGATCAGGTCGTTCATGGCGGGCGCCGCACCCTTGTAGGCGACATGGACGATGTCGACCTTGCCCATGCGCTTCAGCAATTCGCCGGCCAGATGATTGGTGGAGCCGATACCGGACGAGCCGAAATTCAGTTTGCCTGGTTGCGCCTGCGCCAGTGTGATCAGGTCCTTGACGTTCGCAGCCTTCACGTCCGGATGCACCATGAGCACGATCGGAACGGATGCGATCAGCGCGACCGGCGCAAAGTCTTTCGCCGGATCGAAGCTGAGCTTGCTGTAGAGCGTCTGGTTGATCGTGAGTGCGCCGGGCGCGGTCAGCAGCAGCGAGTAACCGTCCGCGTCGCCGGTTGCGACCGCTGCGGCGCCGACATTGCCATTGGCGCCGGGGCGGTTCTCGACGATGAACTGCTGTTTGGTGTCTTCCGACAGACGTTGCGCGAGAATGCGCGCGATCACATCGTTGGAGCCGCCAGCCGGGTAGGGCACGACGATCTTCACCGGGCGATTGGGATAGTCCTGTGCCTGAGGCGCCGCGCCAAGCGACAGCAGAAGCGCCAGTGCGAGCGTGATCCGGCAGATCATATGCGTCATCTCAGTATCCTTCCCGGTGTCGTGCGCGATCCGCGTCTTCACTCATAGCTTGCGGTCGCGGATGCCGACCTTTTCGTAAATCTCGTTGATATGGTTCTTGACGCCATCGGCGACCGTGTCGTCGGCTGCGCTCTTCGCCCAGCCAACCGTCTTGCGTGCATATTCGGCGATTTCCTCGTCCTGACCGGACGTGGCGCCGCTCACCGCATACGCGCCGATCATTTGGTTGCCGTGGAATACCGGGTGCGAACCGCCGGATGCGGCGATCTTGCCGTTGCTGAAGACCGAGGCGTTCGCCATCAGTTGCGGATTGCGCTCCTTGAACCATTGCTGGATCACGATCCCATCCGGGAAGCGCGGACTCATCGAGCGGAAGGCTGCGACGGTATAGGCCTTGGCGATCGCGGTATCCGGCGTGATGAAGCCCGCGCCGTCCATGCGCTCGAGAGCGATCAGGTTGCCCTCGGGCCCGACCACGGCGGTGGTGACCGCAACGCCCATCTCCTTCGATTTTTCTTCGACCGCGTCGAAAAACGGCCGGCAGGCCTTAGCGCTCAGCTTCATCGACTAGTTCCCGTTGTTTGTGCGAAACGCGACCGTGCTCGACGATCGCGCTCAATTGCTTTTCTGGAGACCGGAGGCCTTGACCACCTTCGCCCATTTGTCGGTCTCGGTTGCGATCAGCTTGCCGAATTCGTCGGGCGAGCCGCCGAGAATGTCCATCCCCTGTTTGGTGAGTGCTTCGGTCACGTCCGGGGATTTCAGCGCCTCGTTGGTGGCCTTTGACAATTTCTCGATCACGTCCTTCGGTGTGCCCGCGGGCGCAAGGAAGCCGAACCACAGCCCGGTGTCGAAATCCTTCAGCGCTGCCTCGTCCATGGTAGGCAGTTGCGGCGCGGCCGCCGTGCGCTTCATCTGCGTCGAGGCCAGCGCCCGCAGCGAGCCCTTTTCGACATGCTGCAGAACGGTCGCCGCCGGGGAGAACATCACCTGCACGCGATTGGCGAGCAGATCGGTGACGGCCTGGCCGCTGCCGGGATAGGGCACGTGAACGATTTTCACGCCCGCCATCTGGTTGAACAATTCACCGGAAAGATGCGGCGATGTGCCGACACCCGATGAGGCGAAAGACAACCCATCGGGCTTGGATTTTGCGAGTGCAACCAGTTCGGACACGGTCTTCGCGTTTACGTCGGGATGCACCACCAGGATATTCGGCAGCACCACGAGTGGGGTAATCGGTGCGAAATCACGCGCGAAATCGAAACGGGTCTGGGGCTGCAGGGTGGTGTTGATCGTGTTGGCGACCGTTCCCATCAGCAGGGTATAGCCGTCCTTCGGCGCCTGCGAGACGAATTCGGTCGCGATATTGCTGCCGGCGCCGGGCTTGTTCTCGACGATGAATTGCTGGCCGAGCAACTGCCCGAGCTTCTGCGCGACGACGCGGGCCGCGGTATCAGCTGACGCGCCGGCGCCGAAGCCGACCACGATCCGCACCGGACGCGACGGATAGCTGTCCTGGGCTGCGGCCGGCGCGGCAAAAGACAAGAGCGATGCGGCAATGATCCATCGCCCGAAGATGACTGACATGGCGTTCTCCCGATCGGCCGTTTGCAACGGCCTTGTTCGCCGGGATCATGCCTGATGCGTAAAGGCGTGCCAAAAGAAAAGGCCGCTCATCAGCGGCCTTTTGCAACTTCGTTTTTGACGTGACGAAAATCAGCGGTGTTGAACCACAATCTTCGCACCGAGCGCCACGCGCTGATACAGATCTTCGATCTCGCTGTTGACCAGACGGAAGCAGCCCGACGACACCGAGTGGCCGATCGTCTCCGGCGCATTGGTGCCGTGCACACGATATACGGTCGAGCCGATATACATGGCGCGCGCACCCATCGGATTCCCCGGTCCGCCCGCCATGAAGCGCGGCAGATAGGGCTGGCGCTGGATCATCTCCGGCGGCGGAGTCCAGTCCGGCCATTCCTGCTTGCGGGTGATGCGGTGAACACCGCCCCACTGGAAGCCGTCACGGCCAACGCCGACGCCGTAGCGGATCGCGCGATTGTCGCCCTGCACGAGATAGAGAAAGCGATCGTGGGTGTTCACGATGATCGTGCCGGGCGTCTCATGCGTCCGGTAGAACACCGCCTGGCGCCGAAACTCGTACGGCAACACAAAGCCAGTATTGCCATCGACGCCCGGATCGCGGTCGTTGATCGAAGGTGACGGAATGGAGCCTTGCCCGATAACAGGTGCCGGCAAGGCACACACAAATGTAACGCCGGCGACGGCCAGCACACGCATCCAGTTCATGTTGAGAACCCGGCTCCCCAAAGTAACGATCTTGGCGCAACTCTGACCGAAATATGTGGCAAAATTCAATACCTCCAATACTCAACACTGCGCGAGCAGCATCGAGATGAGACGGTGTAATGTTACTTCCGCGGTAATCGCCAAGCGGGATAGCCGGCCGCGGCAGCCCCGCGGCCGGGAGCGCTCAGACTGTCGCTATTGCTGTTGGCCGGGGCCTGCGCCGACAAATCCAGTGATTTTCCAGCCGCTGGCGTCTTTCAGGTAGCAGACTTGGTCGTTTCCGAGCGGGGCCAGGATGTCGGCCGAAATATAGCCGACCTTGCCGGACGGGGTGACGACCCGCACCATCGGGACCTCGTTCTGGGCCGGCGCAGCCTGCTTCGGATCCGGCATGATGCGGATCAGCACCATGCCGAGCTTTTCGGTCACGGGCGCGTTGGCACGCGGAGCACCGCGCACCTCGACCTCGGGGTCGAGCGGATAGGCGAAGTCGCCGGGATCGGCGCCGGTGGACTTGGCCACCTCTTCGAGTTGCTTCTCGTCGAATTGCGGGTCGGCCGGAGCGCAGATCACGCCCTGCTTGCCAGGGAAGGTCGTTGCGGTCGGCTCGGCCGCGTAGCCCTGCAGGATGTCCCAGCCGACTGGCTGCTTGCCGCTGAGGATGATCGCAGTCGCCAGATTATCGACACCGGATTTTTTCTTGTCGGCTTGGTCGCCCTTTTCGCCTTCCCAGAAGAAGCCCTGCGCGACCACGAGCTTGGCGAGCGCGGCGCGATCCTTTTTGGCGGCGGCTTCGCCGAGCTGTTTGCGGAACGCCTCGAAGCTCGGATCGCTGACCGGAGCAGGGACTTTGACGGCGATCGGGGTGTACGGCTTTGCGGGGGCAGGCGGGGGCGGCCCTTTCTGCGGCGGCTGCTTCTGCTGGGCCTGCGCGCCAAACGGCGCGGCAAGGAGGACGGCGATGGCAAGAGGGATCGCGTGACGGGAAATCGCGTGGCGCATCTTGATTCTCCGGAAGGACAGCCGACCCTAAATCCTTGGTCATGGAAATGCGACGGGCGTACGGCGCCCGGTCCGATCATTTTCACGTCAGTGCCGGGCGGCGCGTGACGCCAATCCGATGCTAGAACCGGCCGTCTCTCACGCCAACGGTTGCCTCATGTCGTTCACATCGCCCTACCTTTTGCCCATCCTGCTGCTGATCGGCTCCAACGTCTTCATGACGCTCGCCTGGTACGGTCACCTGCGGTTCAAGGAACAGCCGCTGCTGATCGTGATCTTCGTGGCCTGGGGCATTGCCTTCGTCGAATATTGCATGGCGGTGCCGGCCAATCGGTGGGGCAGCGAAGTCTATACGACCGCGCAGCTCAAGACGATCCAGGAAGTGATCACACTCATCGTGTTTGCGGGCTTTTCAGTGGTCTATCTGAAGGAGCCGTTCACCTGGAACTACGCGGTCGGCTTCGCCTTCATCGCACTCGGCGCGTATTTTATTTTCCAGAAATGGTGATCACTTCGCCGGCGTCAGCCGCAGGATGCGTCCGGATGTGTTGTCGGTGAGAAGATAAAGCGCGCCGTCAGGACCCGTGCGTACATCGCGGATGCGCTCCTTCAGCTGGCGCAGCATGCGCTCCTCGTGCGTCACCTTCTCGCCGTCGAGTTCGAGCCGCACGAGGATCGAGGTGCGGAGGCCGCCGATGAAGGCATTGTTCTTCCACTGCGGAAACAGGTCTCCGGTGTAGATTGTGAAACCGGACGGCGCGATCACCGGCGTCCATTGCCTGATCGGTTGCTCCATGCCGGCCTGGTGCGTGCCGTCATGAATCTTGGCGCCACCGTAATTCACGCCATAGCCGATCACCGGCCATCCGTAATTCTTGCCGGCCTCCGGGATATTGATCTCGTCCCCGCCTTGCGGGCCGTGTTCGTGCATCCACAATTTGCCGGTCGTGGGGTGAAGCACCGCGCCCTGGCTGTTGCGATGTCCGTAGCTCCAGATTTCCGGCTTCGCACCCGCGCGTTCGGCGAACGGATTGTCCTTCGGCATTGATCCATCGGGCGCGATGCGGATCACCTTGCCGAGGTGATTGTCGAGTGTCTGCGCACTCTTCGACGCGAAGCCGTGATCGCCCGTGGTGAGGAACAGATTGCCGTCGCGCGCCTGCACGATGCGGCAGCCGAAATGCAATCCGTTCGATGGCGGGCCGTCCTGCCGGAAGATGCGCTGAACATCGGTGAGCTGCGGCTTGTCGCCGGCATCGAGTTTGGCGCGCGCGAGAGCGGTCTGTGCGCCGCCACTATCCGCCGGATCGGAATAGCAGAAATAGATCGTGCCGTTCTTCGCAAAGTCCCGGTCGACGATGACGTCGAGCAGACCGCCCTGATTCTGCGCTTGCACCTTCGGTACGCCCGCGAGCGGCGCGGACAGTTTGCCGTCGCGGGTCGCGATCCGCATGCGGCCCGCGCGCTCGGTTACAAGCATGCGGCCATCCGGCAGGAATGCGAGCGCCCACGGATTGGCGAGGCCAGACACCACGGTCTCGACGCGGATGTCCCCGAGGTCCGATTTGAATACCTGCTGCGCCTGCGCCGGCAGCGTTGTTGCCGCCACCAGTGCCGCGATCCCGAAAACCCTCATGTCACCGCTCTCCGAAACGTCCGGCACAACGGTAAGAGCGCGGGCGATGTTCCGATAGAGCGCCGGAATGCCGCAAGCCGGCAATCACGGCATTGGGATAGGGTGGACCGGGAGGGCTCAGGAGCGGTGGACGATCGCGGCGGCGACCCCGCCGATGCCGGTCAGTATGAGCCCGATCAGCAGCGCGAGCGGCAGGAAGCCGTCGCCGCCATGCGCGAGCACACTCAATGTCCCGGCACGCGCCGAGCCGAGCGCGACCGCCGTCGCCGCGACGACGATGCAGATCACAAGCACGGTGGTCATCAGCAAGTGCGCGAAGGCGAGCTTGCGTTTCGTCAACGGCCGGGCGTTGCGATCTGGGTGATGGAATCCGATCCCGGCGATCCGATCCCTGGTCATGGCAATGCTCCAATAGAGCGAATCAGCCCTTGGAGGCATAATCGTACGGGAAGCAGGCCGCGCCCCGGCGGGAAAGCGGCGCAAGCCGTCATGTCTTGTGGCTATTTGGTGTCAAAGCGTTAACGGTCTCTGAACCGCTAACGCATTGTTAACGATCTCACTCCGCCGCGACCTTCATCTGCTCGGGGCGGTGGTCCATCGCGACATATTGCGGTTGGGCGGCGACGCGGCCGAACCAGTCGAGCAGGGCCGGGAACGGCCGGAGGTCGAAATCGCATTGGTCCGCGACATGCGTGTAGGCATAGAGCGCAATGTCGGCGACCGCGTAATGTTCGCCGGTGACGAAACGATTGCGCGCCAGGTGTTTGTCCAGAAGGTTCAGCGATCGCTGACCTTCCTCCATCCAGTCATCGAGCGCATGCTGCTGCAATTCGCGGCCGCCCTTGACGAGGCTGAGCCAGAAATACGCCGCGCCGATATTCGGCACGATCGCGTGCTGTTCGAAGAACATCCATTGCAGGACGCGCGCGCGCTCGAGCGGCGTGCCGCCGTCGAGATGTGAGCCCTCGGCCAGAAACCACAGGATGGCATTTGATTCGGCGAGATAGCGTCCGGGCTCGATCTCGAGCAGCGGAATCTGTCCGTTCGGATTCTTGGCGAGGAAATCCGGCGTGTGGGTTTCGCCCTTGAGGATGTCGACTTCGACCAGCGCATGCGGAACAGCAAGCTGCGCCAACGCAAGGCGCACCTTGTAGCAATTCCCCGAGCGCTGCATCGAGTAGAGTGTGTACATCCGTGGCTCCATCACTTCGGTTTCGGCCGAGGTCCCCGCACGGTCAACGTGCGGCGGACACAAGAAGAAAAGCCCGACCATTGCAAGGCCGCAGAACGGCACCTCATCACAAAGTGACGTTCATTGCGTGACACCGCATTGCAGCGAAAAAAACGTGTCGTGTTTTTTGTAACGGCTTCAAATTGGCAGGGCGATCTGCGGCCCGGCGGTCCTGCTGGATCCGTGTGTCCGGACCGGCGGCGAGGCCGATTTTTCGACTTTGGGCCCGGCCATCGCAGGCCTCGGAAAGCCGGCTCGGTCCATTTCCCCGTTTGATACCATCATCACCGAATGTTGCTTGCAGCGCAGCAAAATGGGCATTACCAAACCTGCACCACCCAATCGGAGATCCGTCACTATGGCCTTCCTCGCCGACGCGCTCGCGCGCATCAAGCCGTCCGCCACCATCGCGGTGACCGACAAGGCGCGCGCGCTCAAAGCCGCCGGCCGCGACGTGATCGGGCTCGGCGCCGGTGAGCCCGATTTCGATACGCCGGCCAACATCAAGGCGGCCGGCATCAAGGCGATCGAGACCGGCAAGGCCGCGAAATACACTGCCGTCGATGGTATCCCCGAGCTGAAGGCCGCGATCTCGGCAAAGTTCAAGCGGGAGAATGGGCTCGACTACAAGCCTTCGCAGATCATTGTCGGCACCGGCGGCAAGCAGGTGCTGTTCAATGCGCTGATGGCGACCGTCAATCCGAGCGACGAAGTGATCGTCCCGGCCCCCTATTGGGTCAGCTATCCGGAGATCGTGGCGCTGCTCGGCGGCACGCCGGTTTCGGTCGTGACCACCATGGCGACCGGCTTCAAGCTCACGCCGGATCAGCTCGAAACGGCGATTACGCCCAAGACCAAGTGGCTGATCTTCAACTCGCCGTCCAACCCGACCGGCGCGGCCTATACCCGCGATGAGGTGAAGGCGCTGACCGACGTGCTGATGAAGCATCCGCATGTCTGGGTGCTGACTGACGATATGTACGAGCATCTCGTCTATGACGACTTCAAGTTCACCACGCCGGCGCAAGTCGAGCCGCGCCTGTACGAACGCACGCTGACGCTCAACGGTGTGTCGAAAGCCTATTGCATGACCGGCTGGCGTATTGGCTATGCGGGTGCGCCGGACCACCTGATCAAGGCGATGGCGATGCTGCAATCGCAGTCCACGTCAAACCCGTCGGCGGTTGCGCAATGGGCCGCGGTCGAAGCGCTCTCCGGTCCGCAGGACTTCATCGCCAAGCACAACGCGGTGTTCAAGGAGCGCCGTGATCTGATCGTGTCGATGCTCAACCAGGCCAATGGCATTCAGTGCCCGAAGCCGGAAGGCGCGTTCTACGTCTATCCGTCTTGCGCCGGAACCATGGGCAAGACCGCGCCGTCAGGCAAAAAGCTGGCGACCGACGAGGATTTCGTCACCGAGCTTCTGGAGACCGAGGGCGTCGCGGTGGTGCAAGGCTCGGCCTTTGGCGCCGGGCCGGCGTTCCGCATTTCCTACGCGACCAAGACCGAAGATCTGGAAGAAGCGGGCCGGCGCATCCAGCGCTTCTGCGGCAATTTGAAGTAACAGCCGTCATTCCGGGGCGTCC
>CAZIKZ010000016.1:0-27357 GCA_964539845.1 uncultured Hyphomicrobiales bacterium | reverse complement strand
GGTTTGCCGCACGTTCAGCGATTGCACGACTGCACCGCGCAATGGCATCGTGTCCGGCTGCTATCCGCTCGACGCGCACTACAAGAAATCCCCTCAGTTCAAGACCCTGGCGACCCTTAAGAAAGCGCAGATCGCTTGACCATGGCCACGATGCGCCGCATCGGATTTCTCGGCACCGGCATCATGGGCGGGCATATGGCCCGCCGGCTCGCACAGGCGGGCTTCGCGGTGGCTGCGTGGAACCGGTCGCCGGACAAGGCGGAACGGCTCGCCGCCTTCGGCGTGGCCCGCGCTGATACACCATCGGCCGCCATCGCGGATGCAGATGTGGTTATCGTGATGTTGAGCAACGGACCTGTGGTCGAGGAGGTGCTGTTCTCGGAGGACGCCAGCGGGCAAAACCCGGCCGATGCATTCCGCTCCGGTGCGACCCTCGCGGTGATGAGTTCGATCCCCGTGGAGTTTTGCCAGGACCAGGCAGGACGACTCGCGCCCAGAGGAATCCGCTATGTCGACGCGCCCGTCTCAGGCGGCGAGCCGGGTGCGCGCGACGGCACGCTCGCGATCATGGCTGGTGGCGCTGTAGAGGACGTTGCCAACCTCGCGGACGTATTCGCGCCGCTGGGCCGAGCGACGCGTATCGGGCCTGTCGGCACCGGCCAGATGACCAAACTCGCCAACCAGATCATCGTGGGCGGCACGATCATCGCCATCGCTGAGGCTTTGCATTTTGTGACGAAAGGTGGGGCCGATCCGGGCGCGGTGCGCAAGGCGCTGATGGGCGGATTTGCGGAATCGAAAATTCTCAACCTGCACGGCGAGCGCATGGTCGAGCGCAACTTCGTGCCGGGCAGCCCTGCGGAGTATCAGTTGAAGGACCTTCGCACGGCGCACCAACTCGCCAGCGAAATGGGGCTGACCCTCACGCTACTCGAAACCATGACCGGCGTGTTTGGCGACATGATTTCCCATCTTGGCAATGGCATCGATGTCGCCGGCATATTGCAAGAAGTCGAGCGCCGGTCTCGACCTCAGCACAGCTAGATCGAGAACGACAATGTCGGGACGCGTGGACTTTTCGGTAAGCGATGGCGTCGCCAGCATCATTCTGGCGCGGCCGGAAAAGCATAACGCCATCACGCCCGGCATGGCCACCGAACTTGCCCGAATTTGCCGCGAGGTCGACGCCGATGACGCGGTGCGCACGGCGGTGATCTCGGGCGCCGGCGAGAAAGCTTTTTCAGCGGGCAGCGACCTCAATCTTCTTGCCGACATGTCCGATATCTGGAGCTTCCGTAATCGGATCGAATACGCGGCCGTTGTTCGCGATATTCGTAAGCCCGTCATCGGCGCGTTGAAGGGGTGGGTGCTTGGCGGAGGGATGGAGATCGCCCTCGCCGCGGATGTGCGCATCGCCGGCCACAGTGCAAAGATCGGCGGTCCGGAAGTGACCCGCGGATGGGTCGGCGGCGGCGGCGCATCGCAGATGCTGCCGCGCCTTGTCGGTTACGGGCAGGCGATGCGTCTGTTGCTGCTCGGTGAACCGGTCGATGCGGAAACCGCGCTCCGCATCGGTCTCGTCGAAGAAGTCGTGGAGGACGGGCAGGAGTTTCCGCGCGCCCAGGAAATCGCCGCAAAAATCGCGTCCTATAGCCCGATCGCCACGCAGGCCGTGAAGGCATCCGTCCGAGCCGCATTGTCGATGCCGCTGGAGGCGGGATTGCGCTATGAAAACGAAATCCACGTGATCTGCATGTCGGCGAAGGATCGCATGGAAGGCATCAAGGCCTTTCAGGAGGGCCGTAGCCCGACGTTCTCAGGATCTTGATCCTTACGCGACGACGGTCATTTCGGCCGTGCCGAGAAGGCCGAAATCTGCGGCATACGTTCCGAGCCGAACCGCAACCGGTGTCGTACAAGTGCCGGTCGTGACGATCTGACCGGCTCTGAGACCCGGATCCGGCAAAGGTTGCGCATTGGCAAGCGCGACAACGGCGAGCAGCGGATCGCCCAGAATTCTGGCGCTGTTGCCCTGCCCGATCATTTCTCGATTATGTGACAGCGTGATCGAAACATTCGTCAGATCAAGCCTATGCCAGTCGGAGATTGGCCGTCCGACAATGAACAGGCCATTGCCCATCGCGTCCGCAAGTTTCAGGAGCTCGGGAGCACCTGGCTCCACGCGCGAATCCGCCAGTTCGAAGACCGGAACAACCGCTGCCACCGCCGCCTCGACCTGCGCGCGATCATAGGGTGCATTCCGCGCCGGGAGATCGGATCCCAGAACGAAAGCCACTTCGCATTCCAGCAGCGGCGTGACCAAGGCAGATAACGACACGCGGGCCGGCGCGGCGCAGACATAGGGCCCCAGCAGAGGGCCGGCCACCGGTCTGGACGATCCGTATTTTCTTTGGTCGGCTGGCGCGAGTGCGGTCACCTTCCATCCGCGAACATCGTTGCCGGCGCGCGCGATCAAATCGGCCTGCACGCGATAAGCCTCGTCCACGCTCGCAACCCTATCGGCCGGCGTCAGTGCTGCCAGCCGGGCGCCGATCCGTGCCGCTTCAAACCGTGTCGCAAGATCGGCGGTCATTCGGCCGGCGCCGGGTTGAATTGCTCGAGCTTGTTCGCAACGCCGTCCCATTCCTTGGCATCCGCGGGCGGCTCTTTGCGTTTCGTGATATTCGGCCAGAGCGGTGCATATTTGGCATTCAGCTCAAGCCAGCTCTCGATGCCTGTGTCAGTGTCGGGCTGGATCGCTTCGGCCGTGCATTCCGGCACGCAAACGCCGCAATCTATGCATTCGTCGGGATGGATGACGAGCATATTATCGCCTTCATAAAAGCAATCGACCGGACAGACCTCTACACAATCCATGTATTTGCAGCGGATGCAATTCTCGGTCACCACATAGGTCATGGATTCGTCACCATCATCCGCCGGCGCTTTATCGTGCGGCCCTGTCTTGGCCAAAGAATTCCATCATCATGCCGAGTTGACCGCTGAGCATATGCGTGCCGCTATGGACGGCATGTCCGCGTTCCTTGGCCGCGACCAGAAGTGGTGTCATCTCCGGCTTCATGACGACCTCGGCGACGACAGCAATTGGATCGACACTCGTCAGATCAAACGAATTCGGATCGTCCGCGTTGAGCCCGAGCGATGTGGCATTGACCGCGTAGTCGTGCCCTGACGCGTCGCTCGTGCCGAGACGCACGCGGCAATCGGGAAATGCCTTGCCGACGCCGGCCACGAGCGCCTCGGCCTTGGAGCGCGTGCGATTGTGGATGGTGAGGGTTGCCGCGCCGCTGCCGGCGATCGCATAGGCCAGTGCCGTTCCCGCTCCCCCGGCACCGGCGATATAAACACTGCGACCATGCAAATTATAGCCTTCGCTATTCAGGCCGGCGACGAACCCGCGACCGTCGAGAAGAGTCCCCGAATAGCGACCGTCGGGTTCGCGGCGTACGGTGTTGACTACGCGCGTATACGCGCCGTCTCCGACCAGTTGGTCACAGAGTTCGCCCGATTCCCCCTTGTGGGGCGCCGTGACGATGAAGCCGTCTAGATTGCGGATCGCTTTCAGCCCCGCCCAGCCCTGCGCAAGTTCGTTCCGGTCAATGTGAATCGCCACGCACGCAGCGTCGATGTCGTGTGCGTCGAAATACTCGTTAAACACCATCGGGGTGCGCACATGGGCTACCGGATCTCCAATGATCGCATAGAGGCGGGTCGTGCCGGTTATCATTGTCAAGTCCATAACTATCTAGTTGGATAGAATAGAATTGTCGTAGTTTTGTCAACGCCGTTTCTGTCCCGAAACCCAACTTGATGCGGTCAAAGAAGACCGTATCCGTGCCGACCAGCGATACCGCAGCGCCTTATCAAAATGCGCGCTGACAAGCTGGATCGAGGATTGCTCTGAGTGATGCTCCGACGGCTGGTACGAAGGGCGTCCGCAGCTCTCCGGACTGATAGGCCGCCTGGATCAACGTCACAGCAAATCCGACGGCCGAATGGGTTGCACGTCAGTTCGCGGAGGCATTGCCTTGGGATGCGGCTCCGCGTCATATGATCCGGGACCGCGACAGGATCGCCTGATTCTCGATCAACTGGCCGGATTAGGTTTGCAACAGAAACAGTAGGTCGCTTAAATTTAACCCTGATGAGCCAGAGGCTCCCTTCTCGAAATGTCTGATCAGACTCAAATTATCTGACGACGGACACTCTTAATCTCGCTTCAGCACGGTTTCGAGATATAATCGAAGAGCACCGCTATCGCCGCCCACAGACGACGTCTCTTTGCCGCGAAGCGCAGGCTCGGGCTGCCAGCCGGGCTCGATCCCGGTCATATCCGGCAATTCATGTGCGATACCCTTGTGGCAATCGATGCAGGTACGCTCCCCATTGACCAGATAGCGTGAATGGATCTCCGCAGCGCGCTGGGTCTGTTTCGTGAAATCCATGGCGACCGTTGAGTGGCAGTTCCGGCATTCGAGTGAATCGTTCGCCTTCAGCCGTGCCCATTCGTGCTTCGCGAGTTCCAGTCGCATATTCAGGAATTTCTGCCGTGTATTAATCGTCCCGAAGATCTTTCCCCAGACTTCCTTCGACGCCTGCATCTTGCGTGCGATCTTGTCGGTCCATTCGTGCGGCACATGGCAGTCGGGACAAGTCGCGCGGACACCCGAACGGTTCGAGAAATGTACCGTTCGTTGCAATTCCTGATACACATTGTCGTGCATCTCGTGACAAGAGATGCAGAATTTTTCGGTGTTGGTGAGTTCCAGCGCGGTATTGAAAGCGCCCCAGAATAAGACGCCGCAGACAAAGCCGCCAAGTGTCAGGAACCCGAGGCTCAGATAGGCGCTGGGGCGGCTGATGAGGCGCCAGAACCAGACCGCGCGATTCTTAAGCCATGTCCAAATGCCCCTCATCTGGTGCGGCTCACTTTTTCTTCTTCGTACCGATCAGCACCATGTCCTCGAAATCGTTCGGGACCAGCGGCTTCGCGTCCGTCTGCGAGACATGGCAGGCGTTGCAGAAATAGCGACGCGGCGTGACATCCGCGAGCACCTGCCCGTCGCGATCCATGAAATGAGTCACGCTGATCATCGGTGCGCCGGAGCCCTCGGTGAATTGACGGCGATGGCAATCGAGGCACCGATTGGTTTGCAGCGTGAGCTGATAGCCGTCGATGGAATGCGGAATGACGGGCGGCTGCTCGGGATAATTGCGCATGATTCGCTTATCATCGGTAACCGGGCGCGCCAGCGGCGGAGCAGGCACCGGCCCCATCGGCTGAGCAGCGCCGGTCACGCGCGGCACGATGTCCGGAACGCCATCGGCCGAGAAGGCGCCGAAAGCGAATATGATTGCGCCGGCCGCAAGACTGCCGGCGATCGCCATGCGAAGCGCCCTCAAACCGGAAGGATTTTGACCGCACATTTCTTGAAATCCGTCTGCTTGGATATCGGATCGGTCGCGTCCAGAGTCGTCTTGTTGATGAGCTGGCTTGCGTCGAACCACGGCACGAACACCACGCCGCGCGGCATGCGGTTGCGCCCGCGCGTATCGACGCGGGTGCGCATCTCGCCGCGACGGGAGATCACGCGTATTTCGGAGCCCTGATTTAGGCCGCGCGATCGCGCATCTTCCGCATGCATGAAGCAGCGCGCTCCAGGAAACGCTTTATAGAGTTCGGGGACGCGCATGGTCATGGACCCGGAATGCCAGTGCTCCAGCACGCGTCCGGTCACCAGCCAGAGATCGTAATCCTTGTCCGGCGATTCCGCGGGCGGCTCGTAGGGCACCGCGATGATCTTCGCGCGGCCGTCGGGATTGCCGTAGAATTTCACCCCTTCGCCGGCTTTGACATAGGGATCGAGCCCTTCACGATAGCGCCAGCGCGTTTCCTTGCCGTCGACGACGGGCCAGCGTAGGCCGCGCCCCTCTTGATAGGTATCGAACGGCGCGAGATCGTGCCCGTGACCGCGGCCGAAACCCGCATATTCCTCGAACAGGCCCTTCTGCACATAGAAGCCGAAGGCCTTGGATTCCTGGTTCTCGTGTTGCGAGGACGTTTCCGAGAGAGGGAATTTGTCGACGCTGCCGTTGCGGAACAAAACGTCGAATAGCGTCTTGCCGCTGTAGTTCGGGTTCGCGGCAAGCAGGTCGGCGGGCCATACCTCATCGGTCGTGAAGCGCTTGGAAAATTCCATAAGCTGCCAGAGATCGGACCGCGCTTCGCCCGGCGCCTTCACCAGCTGGCGCCACATGTGCGTACGCCGCTCGGCGTTGCCGTAGGCGCCTTCCTTCTCAACCCACATCGCCGCGGGCAGAATGAGATCCGCCGCCATCGCGGTGACGGTCGGATAGGCATCCGACACCACGATGAAGTTGTCCGGATTGCGGTAGCCGGGATAGGTCTCCTGCGTGTTGTTGGGCGCGGCCTGCAGGTTGTTGTTGACCTGAATCCAGTAGAAGTTGAGCTTGCCGTCGCGCAGCATGCGATCCTGTTCGACCGCGTGGTATCCGGGCTTTTCCGGAATGAGGCCGTGCGGAACACGCCAGATTTCTTCCGTGTGCTTGCGATGCTCCGGATTGGTCACTGTCATGTCGGCCGGCAGGCGATGCGCGAAGGTGCCAACTTCGCGGGCGGTGCCGCAGGCCGAAGGCTGACCTGTGAGCGAGAACGGCGAGTTGCCGGGCTCGGAGATTTTCCCGGTCAGCAGGTGGATGTTGTAGACGAGCTGGTTCGCCCAGACTCCGCGCACATGCTGATTGAAGCCCATGGTCCATAGCGACATGACTTTGCGCTTCGGATCGGCATAGAGCTCGGCGAGTTCCTGCAGAAAGCTGCGCTCGACCCCGGTCAGCGCCGAGACTTTTTCGAGTGTGTAGTCCTTCACGAAGGCCGCATAGGCCGCGTAATTGCTCGGCTCCATCGCCGCGGCGTTCGGCACACCCTTCGCTTTCACTTCCAACGGATGGTCCGGCCGCAAGCCGTAGCCGATATCGGTGGTGCCCTTCACAAAGGTCGTGTGTTTTTCGACGAAATCCTTGTTCACCCGGCCGGTCGAGATGATGTGGTTGGCGATGTAATTGAGGATCGCGAGATCGGTGCCGGGCTTGAACACGATCGGGATGTCGGCGAGGTCGGACGAGCGGTTGGTGAAAGTGGACAGCACCGCGACCTTCACATGCGGGTGGCTCAGGCGGCGATCGGTGAGACGCGTCCACAGGATTGGATGCATCTCCGCCATGTTCGCGCCCCAGAGCACGAAGGCATCGGCGGCCTCGAAATCGTCGTAACAGCCCATCGGCTCGTCCATGCCGAAGGTGCGCATGAAGGCGTAAGCCGCGGATGCCATGCAGTGCCGTGCATTCGGGTCGAGATTGTTGGAGCGAAAGCCCGCGCGCATCAGCTTGGTCGCGGCGTAGCCTTCGAAGATTGTCCATTGGCCGGAGCCGAACATGCCGACGGCGGTCGGGCCTTTCTCCTTCAGGGTCTTCTTGGCCTGCGCGGCCATCACGTCGAAGGCTTCGTCCCAGCTCACGGGCGTGAAGTCGCCGTTCTTGTCATAGACGCCGCCCTTCTTGCGCAGCAGCGGAGTCGTCAGGCGGTCGCCGCCATACATGATCTTGGACAGAAAATAGCCCTTGATGCAGTTCAGGCCGCGATTGACCTCCGCGAGGGTGTCCCCGTGGGTGGCGACGACCTTGCCTTCCTTGACGCCGACCATCACGCCGCAGCCGGTTCCGCAGAAGCGGCAGGGCGCCTTCGACCACTGGATTTCCAGCGTGCCGATCCCGCCGGCGACCGGCTGTGCCGATGCGGGCACGCTGATATTTGCGGCCGCGGCGGCAATGGCCGCGGCGTTCGCCTTCAGCATATCCCGACGTGATAGGGCCATGTCTATTCTCCGGATTCGGCTAGCCGCTCGACGTGCTCGAACACCATGTTGGCTGCCAGCACGCCTTCCATTGCTGCAATTTCGATGAGGCAGCTGCCGAGCGCGCCGCTGTCGGATGCTTCAAGCACAATCACGATCTTCGACGCCGACTGATAATGGATTTCGACGCCGCGCATTTCGGACAAAAGGTGAAGGACAGCCTCACGGTGCGCTGGTAATACCGATACGACGGCGCTGGAGATGTGAACGGTCTCGTTCAACCGGCCGGTCAAAATGCTTCGTCTGGTGGGATCGGCGGTCGTTGTCATGGCCGGCGCCTCAGTGCGAACTTCCGGGGGGACCGGGCGGACCAAAGACGAGCTGGGACATCCAAACGATGAAGCCGTAACCGCCTACGACACCAACCGCGATCACCGGCCAGATCAGCACCGCCAATATCAGAAACGCGATGAGTTCCTCGCGTCGTGTCCGCTGCATTGGGGGCGAATTTTGAGATAACGGTTCAGTCGTCATTGCAAGTATCCGAATACTCGTTACGAAGACTACACTCAAAGTTAGAAGCTTTATAAGTCATTTGAAAGAAAAAGATCGCGTACCGAGCAAATCGAGAAGACGCTCTCCATCGTCAAGATCACGAACGCCATATCAGAGTCATGCTTATGTCACCCGGCATTCCGTCCGGCCAATCAGCAACCTGGAACTTGATATGGTAGCCGCGCGGCTCGAGATGTTTCTTCCAGAATTCGTACAATTCCTTTGGCAATCCGGTCAGCGTTTCCTCCCAGCCCGCTTCCTGCTGGTTGATGGCGCGGCCCTTGTCGGTAAACAGCTTGTTGGAAAAGCGCCCAACCTCCACCTCCGAGAGTCCGTTGCTCACCGCTCGGTTGATGATGGCTGCGGCCCTCCGCATGCGCTCCTCGTCGCTGACGCCGGTCGGCTTGAGCAGCTTGTCAAGAAGCTCCTTCTTCTCGGCCTCGGCAGCCTGACGCTTCTTCATGAATTCGGCCGCCTTCTGCGCTTCCATCTCCGCGCTTTTGCGGAGATTGTCTTTCGCGCTAGGCAGGATGTCGTCCATATTCGCCATTGTATTCTCCAGTGATTCCGAGAACGCTAATCGATGATGTGATACCCGCCATCGACGTAGAGCGTCTGGCCGGTAATTAGCTTGGCGGCGTCAAGCGCCAGAAATGCCGTCGCGACTCCGACATCGTCGATGCTGACAAGGCTCCGCGCGGGCGCTTTCTCCTTCGCCTTTTCCAGCAACTCGTCGAATTCCGGGATACCGGAGGCTGCGCGCGTGGCGAGCGGACCGGGCGATATCGCATGCACACGAATGCCCTTCGGGCCGAGCTCGGCAGCGACATAACGTACCGAAGCTTCCAGCGCCGCCTTGGCCACACCCATGATGTTGTAGTTCTTCACCACGCGTTCGCTGCCGTAATAGGTCATGGCGAACATGCTGCCGCCATTTTTCATCAGTGGCTCGGCAAGGTGAGCCATGCGCAGGAACGACCAGCATGACACGTCCATGGTGGCGAGAAACCCCTCCCTTGGAACATCGACCACACGGCCGTGCAGCGCACCTTTCGGCGAGAAGGCGATCGAATGGATCAGGTAATCCATCTCGCCCCATTGCTTCTTGATCTGCTCAAACACGGCCTCGGTCTGGCCCTCGACGCTGACATCGAGGGGCATGAAGATCGGCGCGTCGAGCTCTTTTGCGAGCGGCTCGACAAAGCGCTTCGCCTTTTCATTCAGATAGGTCACCGCAATTTCGGCTCCGAGCGCACGGAAGGCACGCGCGCAACCCCAGGCGATCGATTGGTCGTTCGCAATGCCGACGATCAGCCCCTTCTTGCCCTCAAGCAACGCGGCTTTCGCAGTCGGGATACTCATGCCGTCCTCTTGTGGGAGGCACCAGCCTCGGCCTCCGACCCTATCATCGCAAGGGTATGCTTCGCGATCATCAATTCCTCGTTGGTCGGCACAACATAAACCGCAAGGCGGCTGCCGGGGCGAGAGATGCTGAATTCATCTTTGCGGTTGGCGTCCGTGTCGATCTCGGCGCCGAGCCAGGCCAGCTTTTCCCCGATCCGCCTGCGCATCTCACTCGACCGCTCGCCGATGCCCGCGGTGAACACGAAGCTGTCGACGCCACCGAGCGAGGCAGCAAGCAACCCAGCATAAAGGCCGATACGATAAACGAAATGATCGAGGGCAAGCGCGGCGCCGGGTTCGGCGCTCTCCAGAAGCTCGCGCACATCGTTGCTGATCCCGGACAGCCCCTTCAGCCCGCAATCCTTGTAAAGGAAATCCTGCACCGCGGCCGGATTCATGCCTTTCTCAGTCAACAGATACAGTACCACGCCGGGATCGATCTGGCCCGGCCGCGTTCCCATCGGAAGGCCGTCGAGCGCGGTAAAACCCATTGTGCTCTCAACACTTCGACCGTTCGCGATCGCACACATCGACGCGCCGCTTCCAAGGTGAGCGACGATGATGCGGCCGTCGGCGCGCTCCGGCATCAATTCGCGCAGGTGCTCTGCGACATATTCATACGAAAGGCCGTGGAAACCGTAACGGCGCACACCCTCGGCGTAGAGTTTTTGCGGAATCGCGTAATGGTCAGCGACGTCACTATGGCCGCGATGAAAGGCTGTGTCGAAGCAGGCGACCTGCGGCATGTCCGGGAAGCGCTCCATCAGAATGCGGATTGGTGCGAGGTTGTTGGGCTGATGCAGCGGCGCGAGCGACACATAGCGCTCGAGATCTGTTAGCACCTTGTCGTTCACCAGGGTCGGGCGGTCATAATGCGGCCCGCCATGCACCACCCGATGACCGATTGCGACGAAGTTCAGATTCTGCTCGCTCTGCAACCAGGCACCGGCCGTGCGCATGGCGGTCACGACATCCGGCACCTCCGTTGCCTCGTAGCTCCGCTCGATCAGCTTCTCGCCGGACAAACCGCTCGCCTTCAGCTTCGGCCGCACGCCGATCCCGTCGATTTGCCCGCTGATCAGTTGCCGCAGCGTTTGCGGTCTTTCGACCTCGAACACGCGGAACTTGACGCTGGAGGAACCGGCATTGACGACGAGAATCGCATCCATGGTGTTCACGCGGCCGGAAGCGCCGTGCTGCGGCGGCGCGCATTGGCGGACAGCGAAGCGATCGCGCAGGAGGCCATACGCGTGCGCACCGAGTCCGCCCGGGACGTGAGGATGACAGGCACGCGCGCCCCGAGCACCAGGCCCGCCGCATCGGCTTTCGAGAGAAAGATGAGATTCTTCGCCAGCATGTTGCCGGCCTCGAGATTGGGAACCACCAGGATCTGCGCACGCCCCGCGACCTCGGACTTGATCCCCTTGATCCGTGCGGCTTCAAGATCGATCGCGTTGTCGAAGGCGAGCGGACCGTCGAGAATACCGCCCGTGATCTGCCCGCGATCCGCCATCTTGCATAGGGCCGCGGCTTCGATGGTCGAGGGGATTTTCGTGGTGACGGTCTCGACCGCCGACAGGATCGCTACGCGCGGCGTACCATCACCGATCTGTAAGAAAAGATCGATCGCGTTCTGCACAATGTCGCGCTTCACGTCGAGATCGGGGGCAATGTTAATGGCCGCATCGGTGACGATGAGCGTGTCCGGATGTGAAGGCACATCCATGATGAAGACATGGCTGATGCGGCGCGCGGTCCGAAGCCCGGTCGCGGAAGAGGTGACCGCGCGCATCAGTTCGTCGGTGTGCAGGCTGCCCTTCATCAGGAGTTCCGCCTTGCCGGCACGAACAAGCTCGACGCCCCTGGCCGCGGCAGCATCGCTGTGTTCCACGTCGATCAACTCGTACTTGCTGATGTCGAGACCATGCTTTTGTGCGACCGCCGCGATCTTCTCCGCAGGTCCGACGAAGATCGGCTGGATAATGCCAGCCTGCGCGGCCTCTACCGGACCACGCAGCGACGTCTCATCGCAGGGATGCACCACGACGGTCGAAGCGGCCGGAACCGCTTTCGCTCGTTCGATGAGCCGTTCGTATTTTGCATGCGGCACGGATTCTGCCGGTCGCATTCCTGACACTGCCGCTTCGGGACCAGCCATGACCAACACCTCGCCGATGAGTCTCAGGTATTTGCCTGCGCGCGCGTTTCGACCGCTGCAAGACGAGGTTTCCCGCCGTCAAACAGGCTGACGATACGCCTCATCCTCTCTGCGGCTTCTCCAGTGAGATTGCCGCTCGCGGAAACAACGTCCTGAATCGCAGCTAGAGCGGTCTGACGCGCCTCGCCGTCCGCCGGCAGCAAGGACGGAATGGCAGAAAGCGCCGCCTCTTCGTCGATCAGCAGCATGAAGAATTGTTCCCGCACCAGTTGCTTGAACTGAACCAGTGTCAGCTTCTGATGATCGGTCGAAGCCAGCCGCATCCGGCGGATGGTCTCGAAGCCGCGCTCATCGGCGGACTGCCTGGCCATGCCGACATAAAGTGCGGCACGCACCATGGCTTCACGCAGACCACCAGTATTTATCTGCGCGCGGAGTTCGTGGATGCGTTTCTCAACGAGTTGCTGATGGAGCGGACTGAAAGGCGCCTTGCGCAGCGAGCGCTGGCTATTGTCCGAATCGATGCCGCACGCCGCCTGTAAGGGGGGAGAGCCGTAAACGGCGAGAAATGTGCGCTCGGCCATTTTTTCGGTGGCGTCACGCCACATGTCGAAACCGGCCACGATCTGCTGCGATATCCTCTCCTGAAGCACCAGGAACGGATTATCCGCGGCGACCGGTTTGCGTTCGCTTTTCGCGCGCTCGGCGGCAGCCTTGACCGGAGCCATGAGCGGATTGGCGTCCGAGAACATCTCGTATTGCAGACGCAGCGGATGCACTTGCCGCATCCAATCCGCCAACATCGGATTGACGCAAGCGCGGACGAAAGGCTGCACATAGGTGCGGTAGAGCGCAAGGTTGGTTTCGGAGATCCGCGCCGCAGCGGCGAACCGGCGCTCGTCCTCGCCATCGTTGCCACCGAGCGCACGGATGTCATCGAGGGTGCGTGCCTCGCAACGCATCACCCAGTCACCCGACACCCGGTCCGGATTGGACACGTCCGCCGAGCGCTTCGTGAAGGTCGCTTCGTACAACCCCGGCGGGAGCGTATCGATCAGGTCGATATTGTCGGAAAATTCGCTGTATTGCTTGCGCGCGATACCGGCCGAAACAAAGATGCCGAGGTGCCCGACATCGTCGTGCACCGTATAAACGATGGTCTGCCCGTAGGAGCGGATCTGATCGACGCTGTCATACAGGTCGAGAATCCAGCCGAGTGCCTGTTGCGGCGGGGTAACATTGTCGCCCTTCGAACAAAACACCACGATCGGCGAGCGGATGGCGCGAAGGTCCACCACGGTGCCGTCCGCGGTCTTGATCCGTCCCGCCGCAAGATTGTTACCGATGAACAACTCGTCGACGATGAACTGGATTTCCTCCGCGTTCAGATTGACGTGCCCGCCCCACCAGCGCTCAAAGCCGAGATAGCGTTCCGCCTCGGTGTCGATCTTGGAATAAAGATTGTATTGCTTGGTCCAGTAGGTGTTCGCCGGGTTCTGGTTCTCGAAATTCTGCACCAGCAGCGCGCCGTCGAACTTGCCGCCACCGAGGTCGCTCGCGAGCGCCGCGAGCCAGCTTCCGCCGAGCAGCCCGCCACTGTAGCGCATCGGATACTTGCCGCGCACACCGTCCCAGTAGGACAGCGGCGATCCGGCAATGATGATTGGACCGAACAGCTCCGGGCGGACCGCAGCGAGGATCATCACCGCCCAGCCAGCCTGGCAATTGCCGATCACGCAGGGCTTGCCGTCGGCTTGCGGGTGCCGCGTGATCACCTCAGCCAGAAATTTAGCCTCGGCTTGCGCGACGTCCGCGATGGTCTGGCCGGGCATGGGCTCAGGCAGGAAACCGATAAAATAGCAAGGATGCCCGGCACGCATCGCCATGCCGATCTCGCTGTCGGCCTTGAAGCCGCCGATCCCCGGGCCGTGGCCGGCGCGCGGATCGACGATGACGAATGGCCGTGCAGTTTGACTAATCTGCACATCGGGCGAGGGCACAATATGCACGAGCGCGTAATTGACCGGACGGTCGAGCTTGCGCCCGTCCATCACAAGCTCGCAGTTGAAGTCGAGAACATGCGGTGCGGTCTCGGTCGCGTGCTCACGGTAGGCATTGCCCCGCTGCCGCATCACATCGAGAAATAGCAACGAGCGCTGCGCAGCGTCGTTGACGTATTCGGATGATGCGGCGAACCACCCAAGCATCGGTAGATTGCTTTTGTCTGAACCGGGCTGAGCTGGGGTCATGGCATCGTTACCTTTCCACGCGGCGTTCTACGCCGAACCGCAATAGAAATGGGCAGCCGCCGGTCCGGCTGCCTGATCCCGTCGCGCCCCAGCCCATCACAACGGACCGGTTTGACGATACTGTACTTAGGTTTAGGGTCAACATCGCAGACCCGTCGGATTTTATCGGACTTTTGCGACACTTCATCGGTCGGCCTCTGCGATGAGGTCGTGGACGGTGCGAGCGCGATCGATACCCCCGACCTTGTCGCCGATGCCGTCGGCGCGCAGGAAATCTCGCACATAGCTGCGCGCACCGACAATCCGGAGCGCAACGCCGCGTTCGGCGAGTTCTGTGTGCAGGTCATGCAGCATGCGCGAACCCGCGAGATCGATGAACGGTGACGCGGACAGGTCGCAGATCAACAGGCGGACATCGGATGCCTCCGCTACACGCAGACGGCTTCGAATCGCATCCAGAACGGCCGCCGCATTCACATAGATCAAAGAGCCTTCCGGCCGGACAATGACCGCCCTTTGTGGCGGCTCATTGTCCGGATGGCGCTCCATGTCGGAGTAAATTTGAGTGCCGGGAATGCGGCCGAGAAAGGCGACATGCGGGCGCGAGACTCGCATCAATAGCAGTGCGACGCAGGCAAGCGCGGCAAGCAGGATGCCATGCAGTATACCAAGCAACAGCACGGCGGCGAGCGCGACGGTCGCGGCATAGAAATCCAGGCGGCTGACGCGCCACATATGCACAAGCGCTCGAAAATCGAACAGACCGAGGATTGCGGACAACACGACCGCCGAGAGCACTGCCTTCGGTAGATTTTCGAGCAGATCGGTCAGGTACAGAAGACAAAGCGCCAGCGTGATCGACGCAAAGATCAGTGCGAGTGGTGTTCTTGCGCCTGCCTTGTCGTTGACCGCTGATTGCGACAGTCCGCCGGCGACCGGATATCCCTGTCCAAGAGCGGTTGCGAGATTAGCGGCACCAATACCGAGAAATTCCTGCCGCATATCGAGGCCGTAGCCATGCTTGGCGGCAAAGGTCCGGCCGGCAGAGACGCCTTCGACATAGGCGAGCAGAAGGCACCCGGCCGCCAGCGGAAAGATTCCTTCCACATCGCGCAGGCGAAGCTCAGGCCATGCGAGGCTCGGCAGCCCAGATGGGATCTCGCCGGTAATCGGCACGCCTTGCGCCGGCAGCCCGAGCAGGGTCGCGGACACGATCGCCAACGCCACGACCGCAAGAGCGACCGGCTTGCCGGGCAGCCATTTCTCCCCGAACAGCAGGAGCACGATGGCGACGGCGCCGATCGCAAGAACAAGAAGCTGGGTCTGCCCCAGTTGACCGGCCAGTATATGGACTCGCTCAAAGAAATTGTGCCCGCCACCCGGTACGCCGAACACACCCGGAAGCTGGGTCATGGCGATGGTGAGGCCCGCACCGATCTTGAAACCGACAAGGATGGAATCGCTGATCAGGAGCGCGATGACGCTGAGCCGTAGAAGCCAGGCGAGCGCGCATAGAACCGCGACCGTGAACGCAGCAAGACTCGCGATTTGCGCGTAGCGCTGCATGTCGCCGTCCGCCATCGCGCCTACCGTTGCAGCAATCATGAGCGAGATTGCGGACGTGGGCCCGACCGCGAGTTGACGCGAAGAGCCGAGCAGCGCGTAGCCGATCCCACCCAGGAGATAGCCGTAAATACCGACCTGTGGCGGTAAGCCCGCAAGCGCCGCATATGCGAGCGACACCGGAATCGCGTAGGCTGCGAGTGTCACTCCAGCGATGATGTCATGCGGCAGCCATGCGGAGCGATACCCTGCAAGCCACCCTAATATCGGAGCGGCCCTCACATGATCGCGAGACGCGGAGCCGGGCTCGTTCATGATACGCTTGCTCCCGGGCTGATCGTCAGCCCGACGGCTTATTTCGCAGATAGACGAACCAATAGACGGCGGCCACCATCACCGACCCGCCCACGATATTGCCGGCCGTTACCGGGATCAGATTCGCAAAGAAAAAATTGTCCCAGGTCAGCGCCGGAAAATCAGCAGGGGACTTCCCGATCCCTTTCCAGAACGACTCGGGCGCCGCTGACTTGATAAACAACCCGGTCGGTATGAAGTAAATGTTCGCGATACTGTGCTCGAAGCCCGCAGCAGCGAAGGCCGAGATCGGAGGAATGACGGTCACCACACGGTCAATCGAGGTGCGCGCACCGTAGCACATCCAGACCGCTAGACACACAAGAGCGTTACACAGGATGCCGAGCACAAAGGCCGGAACGAGATCGAGCGCGCTCTTTCCATTAGCGATAACGAGCGCATTCAGTCCGACAGCACCGCCGCCGAACGTGTAGTGGGTCGAAAGAAACACCAAAGCGGCTGTCGCGATCGCTCCGATGAAGTTTCCGATGAAGACGATCGTCCAGTTCGCAAGCACCGCGCGCGTCGTGACCTTGCCGCCGGCCCAGGCCATAACCAACATATTGTTGCCGGTAAACAGCTCGGCTCCACCGACCACCACGAGGATGAGACCGGCACAGAAGACGATGCCGGTTAGAAGCCGCATGACGCCATAGGGCAAGACGGCGTCCGGACCAATGTTGCCGGCGCCGACAGTCGTTGCGAATACCGCACCGAATGAAACAAAGGCACCTGCGAGGACGCTGAGAACGAACACGGCAAGCGGGTCCATCGCCGCCCGCGCGATGCCACCCGCCTCGGCGCGCTGCGCCATTACGGGTGGCAGAATGGCGTCGATGCTGACAGGTTGTGGAGGCGACGTTCCTTCGGTCATGCGATGCCTCGCTTGCCTAGCCCGGCCCTCCGAGAAGCAATAATCCCACGATCTGCACCGCGATCACTTTGAGGATCGTGGCGGAGGGAAAGATCATGGCGTAACCGATATCCGGACGCTCGGTCGGCGCCATCCTTGTCGAATAGACCAGAATCGCCGGGTTGCCAGTTGCCCCGGAGGCCACACCCACGAGATCGTCATAGGGGATCTTCATGAGATAGTAGCCGACCAGCAGCACGATCAGGACCGTGGTGAGCAGCACTGCGGCGCCAATGAACAGCAAGGTCAGACCGGACTCGGCAACGGTGCGGACAAATGGCTGTCCCGCATTGATACCGACCGCGGCGAGAAAGATCGCAAGCCCGTAATTGCGAAGCACGATATTGGCCGGGAGCGGCATCGTCCAAAGCATCGGTCCGGTCCGGCGCAGCTTGCCGAGGATGAGCGCAACGATCAACGGTCCGCCGCCGATCCCGAGCGTGACGGTGCCGACGCCTGGGATCGGGATCGGGATCAGGCCTAGCAGAATGCCGAGCGCCATGCCGATGCCGAGCGAGACATAGCTGAATTCGGCGGTCGCCTTGACGCTGTCGCCAAAATGTCTGCGCACTTCCTCCTTTTGCTCCGGCGGCACCAGAACGCCGACACGGTCGCCGAATTCGAGCATGAGATCGGAGCTCGGCACAATGTCCGCGTCGTACCGGCGCACATGCAGTAGCCTCGATGCGCTTGGCAGCTCCAGCTTCGAGAGCGGAATGCCGACCATACTTGCCTTGCCGACAAACACTCGAATGTAGTCGAGCGACGACCTGTCCTTAACGAGAATGCCTGGCTCGAGCCGTCCGAATTTCGCAGCGGCCTGCGCCAATCCCTCCTCGCTGTCCGCGACCACCAGCAATCCGTTGTCGCGGGACAGAACGAGGTCATCCGCGGGCATGACGTTTTCGTTGCCGATACGGACCATCGTGACCTGCACGCCTGCTGGCAATTCCTTGGTGAGATCGCTTAGCGAACGACCCTCAGCAGCCGCGCCGAGCGCGATCTCGCCCATGTGGAATCGTTGCGCCTTGGCCGGGAATGTCGGCTTCACCTTCCGCGTCATGAAGTAGATGCAGAGAATTGGGCCGATTACGCCGAAGGGATACGCAATCGAATATCCGATAGAGGGGTCGCTATTCTTCATAACCTCCAGCGCTGCCTGCAGCGTCGCGGTGCTGGTCATCGATCCGGCGAACATGCCGAGCGTGTGGCCAATCTTGATTCCGAAGACGTGACCAAGCCCAAGCGCGACGGCAAGGCCTGCCGCAACGGCGATCAACGCCAGAAAATTGTATTTGCGACCCTCGGCGCCAGCCATGCCCTCGAAGAATTGCCGACCGTACAAAATGCCGATGCCATAGAGGAACATGACCAGTCCCGTGAGACCGATCGGTCCGACGATATTGGCTTTCGGCGCGAAGGCCCCGATCGCGAGGCCCACAAACAGCACCGCGCCGACACCGAGCGAGAAGCCGCCGAGATTGATCTGTCCGACCAGATAGCCGATACCGATGGCGAGAAAGATCGCGAGAATCGGCTGGGTGCCGATGGTGTCGCGGGCAAGTTCGATCATGGCACTGTCTCCGGCAAATTCTATTGGAAATGATTTTTAAGAGGTCAGCGCACGTTGCACCCGGCGGCGCGGAACTGACCGATGACCCGGTCGATAAGGTCTTTGCTGGGTGTAGGCGTATTCAAATGCGCGTACGGAAGGCCCATCGCCTTCCATTTGAACTCGCCGAGCTGGTGGAAGGGCTGCACCTCCACCCATTCGACATTCTTCATGGGCGCGACGAACTTCGCGATGCCGTCGACATTTTCGGAATCGTCGGTGTGACCCGGGACAAGCGTAAAGCGGATCCATGCCGGCTTTCCGAGCTTGGCGAGCCGTTCGGCGAACCGCAAAGTCGGCGCAAGGTCGCGCCCGGTCACCTTCTTGTAGGTCTCTGGATTCGAACTCTTGATGTCGAGCAGAACAAGATCGAGGCTTGACAGGTAGTCGTCGTCGACGCGGTCGCCGAGATAGCCTGACGTTTCGATTGCGGTATGCAGATCGAGCGCCTTGGCCCCGGCTAGTATCTCCCTGGTAAAAGCCATTTGCACCATGACTTCGCCGCCCGAGATCGTGAGGCCGCCATCCAGAGAGCGCAGCGCTGGGGCGAAGCCCGCCAGCCGGTCCAGAACCTGTTTCGACGAGATGTACGTACCGTCTTTCAGATGCCAGGTGTCAGGGTTATGGCAGTAGGTGCAGCGAAGCAGACAGCCCGATACGAACAGAACCGTCCGCAGGCCCGGCCCGTCGTACCGCGACGAGGTCTCGTATGAATGCACGTAGCCATAGGTGCCTTCACGTTGGTCGAGCACGTCCTCTTCGTCCGGGGCGTCGGGCGATTTCCCCACACGCAGGTCGTGGCGGCTACCGGCCTCGAGCGTGCCGAGCTGTGACATATCCCCTGCCCTCCCGACTTGGACTTGTTCAGACCTGGCCGTGGAAGGTGCGGCTGATCACGTCCTTCTGCTGCTCCTTGGTAAGACGGACGAAGTTTACCGCGTACCCGGACACACGAATCGTCAGCTGCGGATACTTGTCCGGGTTCTTCATGGCGTCTTCGAGCGTCTCCTTATCGATCACGTTCAGGTTCATGTGGAACCCGCCCTGCTCGAAATACATGTCGAAGGCTTTCACGGCAGCGTCGATCAATTGCGGCTCGGACAGATGCGCCTTTTGCGGCGCGACCGACACCGTGTAGCTGATGCCATCTTGTGCATCCTTGTAGGGAAGCTTTGCCACCGACAGGCAGGATGCCAGCCACCCATGGCTGTCGCGCCCGTGCATCGGGTTCGCGCCGGGGCCGAACGGCTCGCCCTTGCGGCGCCCATCCGGCGTGTTGCCGGTCATCTTTCCATAGACCACGTTTGAGGTGATGGTCAGAACGCTTTGAGTGTGTATCGCGTTCCGGTAGGTCGGATGCTTGCGGATCTTCTGCATGAAGCTCGTGACAAGATCAGCAGCGATGGTATCCACTCTATCGTCGTTGTTGCCGAATTGAGGCGGGGTCCCCTTGCTTTCGATCCGATAATCGACCGCAAGGCCGGTCTCATCCCGGATCACATGCACCTTGGCATACTTGATCGCGGAAAGGCTGTCGGCCACCACCGAAAGACCGGCAATACCGAAGGCCATGGTGCGCAGGATGTCACGATCATGCAGCGCCATCTCAAGACGCTCATAGAAATACTTGTCATGCATATAATGGATGCAATTCATGGCATGCACATAGGTGCGAGCCAGCCACTCCATGGTGGTGTCGAACTTCTGGTACACCTCCTCGAAGTCGAGGACATCGGATGTCACAGGCGGTGTTGGCGGCGCTACCTGGTCACCCGACACCTCATCGCGACCGCCGTTGATCGCGTAGAGCAGCGCCTTGGCGAGATTGACGCGCGCGCCGAAGAACTGCATCTGCCTGCCGAGCTTCATCGCCGAGACGCAGCATGCAATGGCGTAATCGTCGCCCCAATGCGGTCGCATGAGGTCGTCGTTCTCGTATTGCAGCGACGACGTCTCCTTGCTGACCTTGACGCAATAGCGCTTGAAGTTGTCGGGCATGCGTGTTGACCACAACACCGTGATGTTCGGCTCCGGCGCCGGCCCCAGATTGGTCAGCGTATGCAGCATGCGATAGCTGCTCTTGGTGACCATCGGGCGTCCGCTGAGATCCATGCCGCCGATGCATTCGGTCGCCCAGTACGGATCGCCGCTGAACAGCGCGTCGTAGTCCGGCGTGCGAAGAAAGCGAACGATGCGCAATTTCTGCACGAGTTGGTCCCACAATTCCTGGGCCCCGGCCTCGGTCAGCGTGCCCTCCTTCAAATCGCGCTCAATGTAGGCGTCGAGGAAGGTCGAGACCCGACCAAGTGACATCGCGGCGCCGTTCGCCTCCTTGATCGCGCCCAGATAAGCAAAATAGGTCCACTGAAATGCTTCGTGCGCATTCTTCGCCGGCTGCGTGATGTCAAATCCGTAGAGCTTCCCCATCTCGGCCAGCGCTTCCAGCGCACGAATCTGCTCCGATAGTTCTTCGCGGACACGGATAATCTCGTCGGTCGGCCACATGTCGTCGACCTGCCGACGTTCCTCCTGCTTCGCCTCGAGCAGGCGAGCGACGCCATACAACGCAACGCGGCGATAATCGCCGATGATACGCCCGCGGCCATAGGAGTCCGGCAGGCCGGTGATGATGCCGGACTTGCGGCATCTCCGAATCTCGTTGGTGTAGACGTCGAACACACCGTCATTATGGGTCTTGCGATATTTGGTGAAAGCCTCGTGGACCACCGGATCTGATTCGATATTCGCGGCCTTCAGCCCGGCCTCGACCATTTTCAACCCGCCCCACGGGAAGATGGCGCGCTTGAACGGCTCGTCCGTCTGCAGTCCGACAATAATTTCGTTCTTCTGGTCGATATAGCCGGCCTTGTGAGCAAGCATCGTGGAAGGCGTACGCGCATCGGCGGCGAGCACACCTTTCTTCTGCTCTTCCCGGAAATACGGCTGCAGCTTGGCCCAGACCTCCTTGGTGCGCGCCGAAGGCGCGGCGAGGAAGCTTTCGTCGCCGATATATGGGGTCATGTTGTGAACGATAAAATCGCGCACATCGATGGTCGTACGCCAGTCCCCATGCGAAAAATCGCGCCATGCATTTTCTTCCTTGTGGGTCATGCTGAGGGCGGCTGAACTGGGCATGGCGAACTCCCGATCTTTTTCAGTTATTTTCAGTTTTGCGTGTATGAGTGGCTGCAGGCGATAGCCGGTCTCTGTGCCCGTCATTGGCCGGCCGCGTGGCGGCCGGCAGCCTCACAATGCGGACCTCAGAGCCTGTGTCCAAATTTCTGCATACACGCCGCACCGCGTGCCTTTCTCGTCTGCTCGTTGGTCGTGCTGTTTGCAAGACCACCTTTCTCCCTATCGATGAATTGCTTGCAGCGTTTAAACGCCTCCTCGTAGCTGATCTTCTTTTGACCTTGTTGGGCGAGCGCGGCTACGGGCATCGTTAGCACCGCGGCAACGGACAGCGTAGCGCCAAGGCGCAACAGATCGGATATCAGCATGTCATCCTCCGGCCATTCTTGTTCTCTGCCATGCGATCAGGCATCTCGATGCTTAGGAGATTTCACCAGTTCCGGTGTATTGAACCAAGGTGTAGTCAGCCAATACTCCTGAACAATCGCGCGGTGTTCGTTGAGTTTGGACAACTCTCGTCGACGTCCCTTTTTAACCGGACTCCGGATGAATTTAAGCGGATTGCAATTGGCGCTCCGGGCGGGCATCGCGGCTGCAATTTCGCTCGCGATCGCACACCTCCTGAGCTTGCAATTTCCTCTCTTTGTGATGATTGCGGCTGTGATCGTGACGGATCTCGAGCCTTCACAAAGTCGAAGGTCAGGCCTCCATCGCATCGCCGGGACGATCGTGGGTACGGGATGCGGCGGACTGCTAAGTTCGTTCATACCCTCCAATCCCTGGACCATCGGCAGCGGGATCGCCCTCGCGATGTTGATTTCCTATTTCCTCCAGGGAAAGGACGGCGCCCGGATCGCAGGTTTCGTCTGCGGCGTCGTCATGTTATATCAGGGTGATGACGTCTGGAATTATGCAACCCATCGCTTCATAGAGACGACGGTCGGTATCGTGGTTGCCTGGGCGGTAAGCCACATTCCCAAGCTGATCACCAGCCGACCCGGACCAGACGATGCGGACGCGGCTAGTTGATAGGACCACCGCTGCGGCTAGCATTCGTAGCCAAATGACGGGTCCCTCAAAGGTCGAGCGTTACATGCACCACGTCGGGCTCCGACTGAACGGTCATATGAAGACCGCATTTCGCGAAGAGCTTCAGCATCGGCGTATTCTCCGGCAAAACTTCCGCTACGAACTGACGAACCCCGGCGTCTTTCGCGATCGTGACGAGGTGTCGAAGCAGCATCCTGCCAATACCTTTTCCCTGATACGCATCGATGATCATGAAAGCGATCTCTGCCTCGTCGTTCCCGACAAGCACATAGCGGCCACCGCCAGCGATCGATGGTCCGGTGCCATCATTGACAACTGCGACCAGCGCAACGTGCTTCTTGAAATCGACATCGACGAAGAAACTGGCTTGCTCCTCGGTGAAGATCGTCCTCACCGCGAAAAAGCGGCGGTAAAGCGAGAGGGCGCTGGTCCGATCGACAGCGGCCTCAAGAGCTGGCCGATCGGATGGCTGCAGGGCTCTTATTTCGACGAGGCGGCCATCCCGCAGCACCTCGGTCGCTGAATAGTTTTCAAGTCTGCCCATGGCGCGAGCCCGAAATTGCGCTGTCGTTCCGATATCGCGGCGATGAATGCTCCGTGTCCCAATTCGATCTGATTCCTATAAACTGGTTTATGTCACCGATGCTTTTGGATAGGGTCGTCGACTGGTCGCTTATTCTACAGTAAGCAGGAGCCGGTCGCGCAATTGGGCCCGAACTGAGACATTAAACCTCAGATTTCCGGGCGACCTTCGGTTCAACTTGTGAGGCGGCTTGTCGACAGCCTCAGAAAAAAGCCGCCAACTGTGGCTTCTAACATCTGCCGGTACAGCCGCCTCCCAGTGCAGAGCACTCGCTGCTGGTCATGCAGGCTGCATAGCCACCGATCACACAACAGCAGGAGGAGAAGGACGGGCAAGCCACCTTGATTACGGATGACTGCGGCGCCTTCAGTTGTTTACTGAAATTCAGCACCGAATGTCGCTGTAGAGGGCGTGGCTGCGGCGTAACTTCTTCTGCGTATCCAGTCGCCGTAGATAATATCAAGGACAGTGCGAGCACACCCGCCGCGAGACTCTTGATTGCGGCTGTTGCGGAAAGCGCCGAGGTTGCCAGAACAACCGCACACCCAGATGCTGCAGACTTCAAGCTGCTCGACATGGGAAAACTCCTAAAAGCGAGCCGCAGGTTTTTCCGCGGCGCAAAGTTGACGCAAACCTATCGCGTTTCCGGAGCCGTCGCACGGCTGCGGAGGTCGCCTTTACTGCATCTCAATGGCCACCGCTGAACACGAGGTCCTTGAACGGCAGCAATATCGCCTGGATGCGCAGCAACATCGCATGCACGATGCCGACGGCGTCGATTGCGTGAAGCACAAAGCGCCGGAAGAATCCGATATCCTTCGACGCCAGCAACTCGTGATTGCTCGTATAGGCGTTGGCGATGCAACTGCTGCCCGGCGTGACGTCGTCGAGGCCGCCTTCGTAGAGCGGCTCGAGAATGGCCAGGATCGTACCCGGCCGCACCGTCTGGGCAACATCGATCAGCTGTTCACCGCCGCGGAATTGTCCGGCGGCTATGAAATTCTGTACGCGGACAACCACCATTGGGATGATCTTCCAGGGATTGGAAATGCACGTAACCTCGGCCAGCATCCCCGGCTTCATGACCTGGCCTTCGATCTGGCCGAAACCGGCCTGCAGGCTCGGACGGAACGATGCGGTCGCAATCAGCACGCCAGCGGGGCGTGCCATCGGATTGACGATGTCGCCGACCTGCAACGCGAATTGTTCGACACGACCTGTCACACCGGCACGGACCACGGTCTTTGACAGTTCCACCTCGGCCTCGGCGAGGGTGGCTTCGGTACTCGCCTTCTGCGCTGGCAGGACGCTCGAGATGCGCGTTTCGATGCCTTGCTTTGCGGACTCGGCCGCATCGACACCGCCTTGCCGGGTCTTGACCGCTAACTCAAGCTTTTCGATCTCACGGCGAGCGACGATGTCCGCACCGCGGCGATTGAGTTCCTGCTTGGTCTCTAGCTCATCGACGGCCTGCTGGTAGGCGCCCTGAGCCTGCACCAACTGGCCTTCGGCACCGGCCAGTTCGGAGCGGGCAAGAAGCATTTGAGCGTCGATCTCGATGATGCGACGGCGGATGGTTTCAATGGCCGCCAGTTGCTTTGAGTCGTCCAGCCTGAAGATCGGTGCACCCCTTTCGACTTCAGCGCTGCTTTTGACGTAGATTTCGGCCACGCGCCCGAATGTTTCCGGGACGATCGGTACGGTCCGAAAAAACGATGTGACGGAGGTCGTGGCCGGGTGGAAGTAGAAGACCGTTGTGATCAGCCCAACCGTGAGCATCAGGCAGGTAACGATGCCCCAGCGCAATTCGAACCAGACGGAGAACAGCGTAATCTCATGGCCGAAGCGCTTGCCCTGCACATAGCGCCGGAACAGGTAATCCGGAAGGATCGTCAACATTGAGCAAAGGAGCAGTTCAAGCATCGGTCAATGGCCATGTGTCTGACGAGAAGCCATGGAGGCGGCTTCCGCGTCTTCGGCCGCCTTCGCGCCTTGGCCGGGTGCCACACCGGCGATGGTCTCCACCGAGCCGGCGATGCGGCGTAAGGGCGTACCAAAATCCGGAAGGTCGATGACGGCGAGCAGCAAACCGGCTACCCAGAAGATATGCTGATGCGTAAACAGCGCCAGAAGCCCCAGCACCGCGACGATCTCGAACTGCAGCTTCTGCGACTTGTGCGCCATCCGTTCGGGCAGCGTGTGCAGGCGCAGGAACAGCAATCCGACGGCGAGTACAGTCACGACCAAGAAGACGGCCATGACCACCATAAATGTGTCGGTCTCACCCGGCGCCGTGATGAACGGCGGAAAATGGTGAGGGGCTGCTGGGTTAACGGATGCGCTCAAGCTATCCTCTCCGGTGCCGCCTGCCCAAAATCATGTACCTGTGCCCGGGGACATGCAACATCTCTCTGTCGCACAGATGACGGATCAATTATACGAGTCACGAGCCCTATTTTGGGACACATAGCGTCTGAAACATCAACCGCTCGTAGGATCGGGCCTGGCCCACCCTTGCCTGGTTTTCGATCACTTCGTTCAGCTTTTTTATGTCCGATCCGAATGAACTCTCCAGAGCGGCTTTTGCACTCTCGCAGGATTCGCGCGTTGAGAATTCGGCACTGTGAAAGGCGGGCGAAAATCTGGAATGCGGTGGGTCCGCAATTGCGACCGAAAGAAGAAGCAGGACCCACATTCGATCCTCCATATGGGCTGATGTGTCTGCGAATGAATCCGGGATGTCAGACAGAGAGCACGCGGTTATTCCAGGCGAAGGCTTGCAATCCCGAGCGCCAGGTTCACGCCAACCGAACCCTCGACCGACAGCGGCTGCAATACGACCGAACGCTGCGAGCCACCGACCAGCACATTCGCGCCGAGCCCGACTCCGAGCGCCAGGTCTCCACTGGCGCCGCCATACGTGCCGGCCAAGGCACGCGGAGCCAGGTTCGCGCTGCGCGCTCGCACGCCCCACACCAACGCACCACCCGCGCTGATCCCGACATCCAGGCCGAGGCGGCCCATCGTTCCACGATAGGATTCACGCCGGCCGGTTGTGGCATTCACAAACTGGCAGGTCATTCTCTGACGTGACCCGATCACAAGGCCCACTGTCGGCGCAAGCCTGCAAGACAATGTGCCGACCTGGACCACGGATTGGGCGGACACTGCCGATCCTCCCATAATCGTAAGCCCGGCGACAATAAACCAGACGGCAGATCGAACCATGTCAGTTCTCCATCCATATCGCACGTTCGATTGATGCAGCGGATGGTTCCCGCGGCGACCCGTTCACTAACCGATGGCGTGGAACTGGCGAATAAGTGCATGGGTGTCGTGACGCTATACTTGAGCGTAAGCCGCCCCTTTATGTGCCGACAATCGGTGCCGGAGGATCATTCGCTTGCGAGCCACACGTTCGTTGACGGCTGAAACAATTCACACGTGGCGTTCGCAACCGGAGAGCGAACAAAACTTGGCCGGCGCAACACCTTTGGGCAGCCAGTATATTCCTAGGGGCAATAGAATTATGCCGCCGGAGAGCATTGACTGGGAAGCGCGGAGAAACTGAAGACAGGCGCGCCCTGCGCACGATCGTAGCGTTATAAAACCGATACTTCACGGGAACAAGAAGTGACCCAAATGTTCCGTTCTGTAATGCCAGCGCTCCTCCCTTATAATTGCCGGCTGTGCGCATGATCACCTTGGTTGACGATGACGACGGGGTCCGGGAGGCGACCGCCAACCTTTTACGCTCGCTCGGATATAAGGTTCGAACATTCGAGTCCGGGCGCGCTTTGCTTGGCTGGAGTGGCCTCAACCAGATCTCATGTGTCATCACAGACATCATGATGCCAGAAATTGACGGGTTCGAATTGCACCGCCGTCT
>CAZIKZ010000015.1:9376-27522 GCA_964539845.1 uncultured Hyphomicrobiales bacterium | reverse complement strand
CAGAATCTGAAAGCGGTGTTGATGCCTGCGATCGAAAAGGCGCTGGCGGAAAAGTAAGAGGCGCCGAAAAATCTTTCGGCCTCATGGTGAGCATCGCGAAGCGATGCGTCTCGAACCATGGGCCACCCTCGTCCTTCGAGACGGGCGCTGCGCGCCCTCCTCAGGATGAGGGCGGAGTGACCGCCTCGTCCGGCTTCGCCGCATATTTCTGCAGCACTGGAAACTGCGCGAGCGCGAAGACGAAGGTCAGCGGCACGAAGCCGAAAGTTTTGAACGCCACCCAGAAATCCGTCGTCTGCGTGCGCCACACGACTTCATTCACGATCGCCATCACTGTGAAGAAGAAGATCCAGCGGACGGTCAGGACGCGCCAACCCTCTTCGGTCAGGTGAAAGACGGAATCGAACGCGATCTCCAGGAATGGCTTTTTCAGGAGCACACCCGCGGTGAGCACGCCTGCGAACAGCAGATAAATGATCGTGGTCTTCATCTTCACGAACACATCGTTCTGCAGAACGATCGTGAGCGTGCCGAACACCACAACGACAAAGGCCGTGACCAGCGTCATCACCGGGAAGCGCTTGATCAGCACATACGAAATCAGGATGGCGGCAACGACTGCCACCATGAACAGGCCGGTCGCCCAGAAAATTCCGGCGCGCCCGTTCACGATGAAGAACAGGATCAGCGGCCCGAAATCGAGTGCGAGCTTCACGAACGGATTGAGCTGGGCTTTTTCGGTCATGCTGCTGTGTACCTTACCCTACGCGATCAGTCATCGCCGGGACGGAAAACTACTCCTCAATCCCCGCCATCGCGCGCGCGAAATCGCGCGCCGTGAACGGCTGCAGGTCGTCGACGCCCTCCCCGACGCCAATGAAATGCACCGGCAATTTGAACTTCTCGGCGATGGCGACAAGGATGCCGCCACGCGCGGTGCCGTCGAGCTTGGTCATCACGAGACCGGTCACCCCGGCAATCTTGCCGAATGCCTCCACCTGCGAGATCGCGTTCTGACCGACGGTGGCGTCAAGCACGAGCAACACGGCATGCGGCGCCGATGCATCGACCTTCTTCATCACGCGAACGATCTTCTCGAGCTCGACCATCAGTTCGGTGCGATTCTGCAGCCGGCCAGCAGTATCGATCAGGAGCACATCCGCGCCGTCGGCCTTCGCTTCGGCCACCGCCTCGAAAGCGATACCCGCGGCATCCGAGCCCTGCTCGCGCGCGATGACCTTTGCACCAACGCGGCCCCCCCAGATCTTGAGCTGCTCGATCGCGGCCGCGCGGAACGTATCGCCCGCGGCCAGCATGACCTTGTGGCCCTCGCGCGCGAAGATCGATGCCAGTTTGCCGATGGTCGTGGTCTTTCCGGAACCGTTCACACCCGCGACCAGAATCACGAACGGCTTCGCGCCCTCGATCTTCAGCGGAAGCGCGACCGGAATCAGCGTCTTCTCGACTTCGGCGGCGATGATCGCCTTGATGCCTTCGGCGTCGATGTCCTGCGCAAAGCGCCCCTGCCCGATCACGTCGCTGATCCGTGCCGCGGTGGGAAGGCCGAGATCGGCCCGGATCAGCGTCTCCTCGATCTCGTCCAGCATCGCGGCATCGAGCCTGCGCTTGGAGACGAGATCGCTGATAGCGCCGCCGATCGAGGCGGAACTCCGCTTCAGACCGGAGCTGAGGCGTTTCCACCAGCTTCCGCGCTTCTCTTCGGAAGGAGAATCCTGGGTGTCGTCTTGGGTGCTGTCATTCATGGGCGGCGTCGTGATAGCGGTTTATGCATGACACCGGAAGAGATGGTAGCGCGGCTCCTGTACCGCGATGGGCTGATGCTGGTGATCGACAAGCCGGCCGGCCTGCCCGTGCATCGCGGGCCGCGGGGTGCGGCCACAAAGGCCGCCGGCATCGAGGGCGCGCTGCAGGATCATTTCGACGCGCTGCGCTTCGGCCTGCCGCGCGCGCCGGAACTGGCGCATCGTCTGGATCGCGAAACAGCGGGCTGTCTGGTGCTTGGGCGGCATCGCAAGGCCCTGGCCATGATCGGCGATCTGTTCAAGAACGGGCAGGTCGGCAAGACCTATTGGGCGGTGGTCGAGGGCGGCCCGGAAGCGGATGCAGGCACCATCGATCTGCCGTTGGGGCGCAGGGACCAGACCCGGGGCTGGTGGATGAAGGTCGATGAGGCGGGATTTCCGAGCCTGACCCGGTGGACGGTGATGGGACGCGCGGAGGCTGACGGAAAGCCGCTCACCTGGCTCGCGCTCGAACCTGTCACCGGCCGCACGCATCAGCTTCGCGTGCATTGTCAGGCGATGGGCTGGTCAATCCTGGGCGACACCATCTACGGCAGTGGGCCGCGTTTCGGCGGTCCGGGGCTGCATCTGCTGTCGCGCGAGATCGTCATGCCGCTCTATAAAAATAAGCCTCCGATCCGGGTTACCGCACAGGTACCGCCACAGATGCGCGAGACATTCATGACGTGCGGGTGGACGGGAGAAGATGCCCCGGCAAGTTCAGGAGCCTCCGCTCACTCCGACGGGCAGAGCTTGCATTCGAACATTAAAGCTTCTCCGCCAGCATGAGACGGCCGGTGGCGGCAACCGCGAGTTCGCCCTTCTCGTTGGTCACGCGGCCCTTCATATCGACGACATCCCTGCTCGCCGAAGCCGGCTTCACCTCGATCACCTCCCAAGACAAGGTAATGGTTTCGTCGGCGTAGATCGGCTTGTGGAAACGGATGGAAAAGTCGAGCCCCACCGCTTCGCCCCGCGCCGTGAAATGCGTCGCTGCCAGCGCCATCAGGTGAGCGGCCATCTGCGTTCCGCTGACGATCAACTTCTTGTAGCGGCTGTTCGCGGCGACGGTCTCATCGAGATGCAGAGGATTGAAGTCACGCGCGGCGCGCGAAAAAGCCTTCGACTCCTCCGGAGTCATGGTCAGCGTTTCGGAAAAGGTTTCGCCGACACACACGCGCATCAGGTCACGCCGCGATCATCAGGTGACGGCCGTCATGTCCGGAGATGCTCACGTCGAAGATGTGCCCGGCCGGGGCGCGGTCGCCGACATGCACCGGAGTGAACTGCGCGGTTCGTCCCATCTGATTATTCTCAACCAGAACGCTGCGGACCCGACCGATTTCGCCGTCGAGATGGCGGCTTAGCACGGCCTCGCCCTTCTCACGCAAACGCCGTGCCCGATCCTTGATCACCTCGCGCGCAATCTGCGGCATGCGCGCAGCCGGCGTTCCCGGCCGCGGCGAAAACGGGAAGACATGCAGGTGGGTGAGGCCGCATTCATCCACGATGTCGAGTGAACGCGCGAACATCGCGTCGGTTTCGGTCGGGAAGCCCGCGATGATATCGGCACCGAACACGATATCGGGCCGCAGCCGACGCATCCGGTCGCAAAACGCGATCGCATCGTCCCGCAGATGCCGGCGCTTCATGCGCTTCAAAATCATGTCGTCGCCCGCCTGCAGCGAGAGATGCAGATGCGGCATCAGCCGCGCGTCCGACGCGAACACATCCAGGAGGTCGGCATCGGCTTCTACCGAATCGATGGAAGACAGCCGCAGGCGCTCAAGCTCCGGCACATACTTCAGGACCTGCTTCACCAGCGCGCCGAGCTTTGGCGTGCCCGGAAGATTCTGACCGTAGCTCGTGATATCGACGCCGGTCAGCACAATCTCGCGGTAGCCGTTCTCCACGAGCTTGCGCGTCTGCGTAACGATCTCGCCCATCGGCACCGAGCGCGAATTACCGCGGCCGTAAGGAATGATGCAGAAGGTGCAGCGATGGTCGCAGCCGTTCTGGATTTGCACGGTCGCACGCGCCCGGCCTTCGATGCCGTCGATCAGATGCAGCGCGGTCTCACGCGCCGCCATGATGTCGTTGACGACGACCTTTTCTTCAGCGTCGATGCCAAAGGCAGC
This sequence comes from uncultured Hyphomicrobiales bacterium, assembly GCA_964539845.1. Taxonomy (GTDB): domain Bacteria; phylum Pseudomonadota; class Alphaproteobacteria; order Rhizobiales; family Xanthobacteraceae; genus Pseudorhodoplanes. The sequence continues at coordinate 23,582 of CAZIKZ010000015.1, read as the reverse complement.
ACGCTCGAATGCGGCACGGGTGTCGGTCCAGGTGGCGATGTCGAACTTTTCGGTATTGCCGACCACGCGATCGACTTCCGGCATCGCGGCGAAGGTCGCAGGTTCGGTCTGCGCAGCGCAGCCGGTCACCACAATGCGCGCGTTCGGCCGATCTCGACGAAGCCTGCGGATGGATTGACGCGCCTGCCGTACAGCCTCCGCCGTGACCGCACAGGTATTGATCACCACCGCATCGGTCAGACCAGCGTCATGTGCCTTGCGGCGCATGATCTCGGATTCATGCGTGTTGAGGCGGCATCCGAAGGTGACGACCTCGACGCTCATCCGATCGCCTTTGCCGTTGCGTTGTCCGCGAACAACGCCGGGTCGAAGCGCCCCTCACGCTCGAATTCCACCCCGCCGGTCATCAGCACGTGGTCGTCGCGTTCGCGCCATTCGATCACAAGTTCGCCGCCGGGCAGAGACATGCGAATTCTGCGGTCCGCACGATTCAGCCGCGCAGCAGCAACCGCAACCGCGCAGGCGGCAGATCCGCAGGCCTTTGTGAGGCCCGCACCGCGCTCCCAGGTGCGCATCACGATATGGTCGCGCGATTTCACCGCGGCGAGCGAGATGTTGGCCTTTTCCGGAAAGATCGGGTGATGTTCAAGCAGCGGCCCGAATTTCTCGAGGTCATAGGCATAGGGATCCTCGACCCAGAACACCGCGTGAGGATTACCCATGTTCACGACCGAGGGTGTGTGGAGAACCGGCTTGTCGATCGGTCCGATCTGCAGCTCGATCCCCCGCGTATCGCGGAACTCCTCGGCCAGCGGAATCTCCTGCCAGCCGAAACGGGGCTTACCCATGTCGACGGTAAAGACATCGGGCTCAGCGGTGCGCCAGCAATTCACAAGACCGGCCCTAGTCTCGAACGTCAGCGCACCCTTGCCGGTCTGATCGAATACGATCGAGGCGACGCAGCGCATGCCGTTACCGCAGGCGCCCGACTCCGATCCATCATTGTTGTAGATGCGCACCAGGCTCTCGGTTCCCGCGATCCGCGGCGGATACAGCACCATGAGCTGATCGTACGGCGCGCCGTCCGGTGCCGCAGCGGCTCGCGCATCGGCCGCGGTGATCGGCTGCGCGCCCGCGCGCATGTCGACCACGACAATCTCGTTGCCGATGCCGTTCATTTTTACGAAGGCGTGGTTGGCGAGCGCGCTCATGACGGTGCTACAGGGTGTTGCAATGGCGTTATATGGGCCAATCGGTGCGGATTGGCCAGCGGTGGCGGTTCCGACATCGACGAAGGTTTGGGCGACACCAAGCGGCATAAAATGGCGCGGCGTATGTTCGACATGAAAAGGTCGGCATCAGTGCCATAAGCTTGCCGCTCGCAAGGAGATCATCACATGCTGTCCCGCCGTTCGCTGGCCGCTGCCACTTTGGCCCTGGCGATCGCGCTTTATCCGGGGCTTACGGCTCAGGCACAGCAGATCGATGCGTTCGGCGCGGAAATCATGCTGCCGGAAAAGACCATCGTCTACCTGCAGGGCACCGGCACCTGGGATACCGCCTACGAGACGCTGGTCGAGGCGTTCAAGACGGTCCACGAATATATCGACCGGCGCGGCCTCAAGCCCGACGGCGACGCGATGATGATTTATACCGGCGCCGACGACAGCGGCTTCGATTTTCGTGCGGCCGTCCCTGTCATGGGCCCGTTCGACAATCCGCCCAAGGGCGACATTTCCGTCGGAACATCGCCGTCCGGCAAGGCCTACAAGTTCATCCATCGCGGGGCCTATGACGGGATGGAGAACCTGTACGAGGCGATCACCAATTTCTTCGACGAAAAGAACCTCCAGCCGGCCGACCTGTTCATTGAGCGCTACGTGACCGACCCGCGGACCACGCCGGAGGACGAACTGGTGATCGAAGTCATCTTTCCGGTCCGGGAGGAGGCCCCTGCCGAAGCCCCGCCGGCGGCCGACCCACTGCCGGCACCGCCCGAAACGGCGCCGAACCCGCAATAGACCCTGGCTTTCCCGGGTTTCCTTGACTTCAGGAGACCTCGCCCCTAGTTTCCGGCCTTCTCGCAAGAGATGTGACGTTTTTTAGTACGCCGACCGGCCCATGAGACCGGAGGTTCCCGCCCGACAGCGCTTTGCGCCCTCGGGTGTTTTCTGCTTTTTCCTGTCCCCACTTCCGGGGAGAGGCGAAGAAAGAGACGCGATGTTCGACAATCTGTCGGAACGGCTGAGCGGTATTCTCGACTCCCTGACGCGCCGCGGGGCGCTGCAGGCTGAGGATGTCGACGCCGCGATGCGCGAGGTGCGCCGGGCGCTGCTCGAAGCCGACGTCGCACTCGAGGTTGCCCGCGGCTTCATCGAGCGGGTACGCGCGAAGGCGGTCGGCGAAATCGTCGTCAAGTCGGTCACCCCCGGCCAGATGGTCGTAAAGATCGTCCATGACGAGCTGGTCAATACCCTCGGCTCGGACGCTGACCCGATCGACCTGAATGCGCCTGCGCCGGTCGCGATCATGATGGTCGGCCTGCAGGGCTCCGGTAAAACCACCACAACCGCGAAGATCGCAAAGCGCCTCACCGAGCTCTCCAAGAGCAAGGTGCTGATGGCCTCGCTCGATACGCGCCGTCCGGCAGCGATGGAGCAGCTCGCCGTTCTCGGCAAGCAGGTCAGCGTCGATACATTGCCGATCGTCACCGGCCAGACCCCGCCGCAGATTGCCAGGCGCGCGATCGAAGCGGCGAAGCTCGGCGGTTATGACGTCGTGCTGCTCGACACCGCGGGCCGCATCACGCTCGACGAAGCGATGATGGCGGAAGCCGCCGAAGTGAAGCGCGCCGCCGATCCACATGAAGTGCTGCTGGTCGCCGATGCCTTGACCGGCCAGGACGCGGTCAACCTCGCTCGCTCGTTTGACGAGCGCGTGGGGCTCACTGGCATCGTGATGACGCGTGTCGATGGCGACGGACGCGGCGGCGCCGCGCTCTCCATGCGCGCGGTCACCGGCAAGCCGATCAAGCTGATCGGTACCGGCGAAAAGATGGATGCGCTCGAGACCTTCGATCCATCGCGCATCGCCGGCCGCATCCTCGGCATGGGCGATATTGTCTCGCTGGTCGAAAAGGCCGCGGCCAATATCGACGCCGAGAAGGCCGCCCGCACCGCCGAGCGCATGCGCAAGGGCGCATTCGACCTCTCCGACCTGCGCGACCAGTTGAAGCAGATGCAGAAGCTCGGTGGTCTCGGCGGCCTGATGGGCATGATGCCGGGCATGGCAAAAATGAAAGGCCAGCTTGCGGCCGCCAATCTCGACGATTCAGTCCTGAAGCGACAATGCGCGATCATCGATTCGATGACTGCGCAGGAGCGTCGCAATCCCGACATTCTCAAAGCCAGCCGCAAGAAGCGCATCGCGGCCGGCTCCGGCACCTCGCCGGAACAGATCAACAAGCTTTTGAAAATGCATCGCGGCATGGCCGACATGATGAAGGCCATGGGCGGCGCGAAGCGCGGTCCGCTGGCGCAGCTTGCCGGTGCGATGGGTTTCGGTGGCGGCATGCCATCAGCCGAAGAAATGCAGAAGATGGCCGAGAAGATGCAGCGCGAGGGCGGCGGATTGCCGTCCGGCATGCCCGGGCTTCCGCAGAATATGCCTGGAATTCCGGGCGGATTGCCGGGTCTCGGCGCCGGCAAATTGCCGGGCCTTGGCGGCGGTTTCCACGGTCTCGGAAAGAAGAAGTGATCTCAACTCTCATCGTCATTCAGGACGCGATGTCGCGGTCCGGCATGACAAAGTCATAGCGAAAGGAAAACTCAGATGTCCGTCGTACTGCGCCTGGCCCGTGCCGGCACCAAGAAGCGCCCGGTCTACCACATCGTGGTTGCAGACTCGCGCTCGCCGCGTGACGGCCGCTTCATCGAGCGGCTCGGCTATTTCAATCCGCTGATGCCGAAGGACAACAAGGACCGGCTGAAGTTCGATATCGAGAAGGCGAAGGTCTGGATTGCCAAGGGCGCGCAGCCGTCCGACCGCGTCTCGCGTTTCCTTGACGCCGCTGGCGTGATGAAGCGCGAGAAGCGTAACAATCCGGAAAAGGCAGTGCCGCGCAAGGAGCGCAAGGCACGTGCGGAAGAGGCCGCGAAGGAAGCTGCCGCCGCGCCGAAGAAGGCGGGCTAACCACCCATGTCGCGTCCGAAAGACGGGCGCGAGAAACGTGTCTGCGTGGCGCAGATCGGCGCCGCGCATGGGCTGCGCGGCGGCGTGCATCTGCGCTCCTTCACGGAGCAGCCGGACGCCTTCTCGCAATACGGCCCACTCGAAACCGAAGACGGATCGCGCTGCCTAGACATCGATTCAGTGAAGCCGTCGAAGGATGGCTTCACCGTCCGCTTCGTTGGCGTGACGCGCCGCGAGCAGACCGAAGCGCTCCGCAATCTCAAACTATATGTTGACCGCGATCGGCTGCCCGCAGCCGATGACGGCGAATTTTATCATGCCGACCTGATCGGACTTGCCGCGGTCGCGCCGAACGGCGACGCGCTCGGTGAAGTGACCGCGCTGCATAATTTCGGCGCTGGCGACATCATCGAAGTGAAGCTCGCGGCGACCGGCGAAACCATCATGCTCCTCTTCGATCAAGCAACGGTTCCGGAGATCGATATCGCCGGCGGTAAAATTGTCGTCGTGATGCCGGAGGAAATCGTCGTGCAGGATCCCACTCCCAAGACGAAGGGAGAGGGGCCAGAGCCATGACCTTCCGTGCGACCGTCCTCACCATCTTTCCGGACATGTTTCCGGGACCGCTCGGTCTCAGTCTCGCCGGCAAGGCTCTGACTACCGGGGCCTGGACGCTGGACACGATCGACATCCGGGATTTCGGTCTTGGCGTGCATCGTCAGGTCGACGACACCCCGGCGGGCGGCGGACCGGGCATGGTGATGAAAGCGGATGTCCTGGCCCAGGCTATCGACTCGATCGGGCCGGATCAGCGCCCTCGCCTGCTGATGAGCCCCCGCGGTCGGCCATTGACCCAGCAGCGGGTCGTCGACCTGGCGGCGGGCTCCGGCGCGGTCATCTTGTGCGGCCGGTTCGAGGGCGTCGACGAACGCCTGATCGCCGCGCGGGGCCTCGAGGAGGTATCGATCGGCGATTACGTGCTCTCCGGCGGCGAGATCGCAGCGCTGGTCCTTCTGGATGCCTGTATCCGGCTCCTCCCGGGCGTCATGGGCAAGGCTGTCTCCGCCGAGGAGGAGAGTTTCGCCCATGGACTGCTTGAATATCCTCATTTCACCCGCCCGCAGGTCTTCGAGGGCCGGCCTATTCCCGAGATTCTGGTGTCCGGCGACCACGCAAAAGTCGCGGCTTGGCGCCGTTCGGAGGCCGAAAGGCTGACCAAAGAGCGCCGGCCGGACCTCTGGAGCGGCCGGGCAGCCCAGGATCAGCCCGAATTTCCTCGAAAAAAGGACCCGTCGGATGGGTGACAAGTCAATGACTTTCGACTAGAACCGCGCCCGAAACCGGACGATACGTCCGACTTTGTGCCCCTTTTTGCCGTGCCGCGCATGTCGGTGATGCGAGACCCTCGCGCACCGAGACCCGGCGCCGCCTACCGATACGGAGATATCGCCATGAACATCATCGAGCAGCTCGACCAGGAACAGGTGGCGAGGCTTTCGGCTGGCCGGGAGATTCCGGATTTCGAGCCGGGCGACACCGTGATCGTCAACGTGAAGGTCAAGGAAGGCGAGCGCTCCCGCGTTCAGGCCTATGAAGGCGTTTGCATCGCGCGCGCCGGCGGCGGGCTGAACCAGAACTTCACAGTGCGCAAGATTTCGTACGGCGAAGGCGTCGAGCGCGTGTTCCCGCTCTATGCGCCGATGATCGACTCCATCAAGGTCGTGCGCCGCGGCAAGGTCCGCCGCGCGAAGCTCTATTATCTGCGCGGCCTGCGCGGCAAGTCGGCACGTATCGCCGAGGTACAGAGCCGTCATGGCGGCGGTGCAGCTGCCGCCGCGAAGTAAGCCTTTTATCCATCGCTGGATGCGTCATGGCCGGGCTTGCCCGGCCATTTTGCGTCTCGGGCATACGGCGTTGGTAGCCCTGCGATTCGCTTCATTGCGGCTTAAGATTGGAATTGTTATATCGCAGCCATGAGCTTGAGCGGATTCATCGGGCCTTTCGCCTTCGTCCTGCGGGATCATGACCGCCTGCCCGGTCGCTTTTTCGGGCGCATGACCGCATCGATTCAGGCCGGCCTTTGACCGCGCGAACGCCGCGCCGCTGCGCTGCGCTGCGCGTGACTTTCGCCGATAGCCTTCCGTTCACACGACATCGAGACACGCCATGAAGCCCCGTACCCTTTACGACAAGATCTGGGACGACCACCTGGTTGACGAACAGTCCGACGGCACCTGCCTGCTGTATATCGATCGTCATCTCGTGCACGAGGTGACGTCGCCGCAGGCCTTCGAAGGCCTGCGCAATACCGGCCGCAAGGTGCGCGCGCCGCAAAAGACGCTCGCCGTTGTCGATCACAACGTGCCGACCACAGATCGCAACCTGCCCAATCCCGATCCGGAAAGCGCCGAACAGATCGCGGTGCTGGCCGAGAACGCGCGCGAGTTCGGCCTCGAATATTACAACGAGTTCGACAAGCGTCAGGGCATCGTTCACATCATCGGACCGGAGCAGGGCTTCACGCTCCCGGGCACGACCATCGTATGCGGCGACAGCCATACCGCCACGCATGGCGCGTTCGGCGCGCTCGCCTATGGCATTGGAACGTCGGAAGTCGAGCATGTGCTCGCGACCCAGACGCTGATCCAGAAAAAATCGAAGAACATGCGCGCGATCGTCGACGGACAATTGCCGCCCGGCGTAACCGCGAAGGACATCATTCTCGCGATCATCGGCGAGATCGGCACCGCCGGCGGCACTGGCTACGCGCTTGAATATGCAGGCGAGGCGATCCGCTCCATCTCGATGGAAGGCCGCATGACGATCTGCAACATGTCGATCGAAGGCGGCGCGCGCGCCGGCATGGTCGCGCCGGACGAGAAGACCTACGAATATCTCAAGGGCCGTCCGAAATCGCCGAAGGGCGAGGACTGGGATCGCGCGCTGCGCTACTGGGATTCGCTGCACTCCGATGACGGCGCGCATTTCGATCACGAAATCCGGCTCAATGCCGCCAAGCTCCCGCCGCTCGTCACTTGGGGCACCAGCCCTGAGGACGTGATCTCGATCACCGGCATGGTGCCCAACCCGGACGATATCGCCGACGAGGCGAAGCGCCTGTCGAAGAAGCGCGCGCTCGAATATATCGGGCTCGCGGCCGGTACGAAGATCACCGACATCAAGCTCGATCGCGTGTTTATCGGATCGTGCACCAACGGCCGGATCGAGGATCTGCGCGAAGTCGCCAAGATCGTTGCCGGACACACCGTCAACGCCAATGTCAACGCGATGATCGTGCCGGGCTCGGGTCTCGTGAAGGAGCAGGCGGAAGCCGAAGGCCTCGACAAGATTTTCCTGAAGGCCGGTTTCGAATGGCGCGAGCCGGGCTGCTCGATGTGCCTCGCGATGAATCCGGACAAGCTGCGGCCGGAGGAGCGTTGCGCCTCCACGTCGAACCGCAACTTCGAAGGCCGTCAGGGCTTCAAGGGCCGCACGCATCTCGTGTCGCCGGCGATGGCAGCCGCAGCCGCGGTCGCCGGTCACTTCGTCGATGTACGCGAGTGGAAATAGCGTCGGTCACAGACACAGCAAAAAGGCCCGCCGCGAGGCGGGCCTTTTTCGTTTGGGACATCGCGCGATCACCACCAGAATCGACGCGGCCCCCAATAGACGCGAGGTCCCCAGAACACCGGACGCGGGCGCCAGTAATAGCGCGGAGCCCAATAGGCGCGACGCGGAGCCCAGTAGCGATAACGAGGTCCCCAATATCGATGGCGAGGTCCCCAGTATCGGTAGCGTGGGCCCCAATAGCGATAGCGCGGACCCCAATGACGCCGCGGGCCCCAATAGGCGCGCCTGTGGCCCCAGTGCCGTCCGTGCCAACGCCGTTGCGACGACACATCGGCGGTCTGGCTGGATTCGGGACCGGCATTGGCGCCAAGCGGCCTCGTCTTCGATTCGGCATGCACCGGCATCGCAAGCACGACCGCACAGCATGATGCTGCCAATGCCACAACGAGCTTGTTCATCGCTCACGCTCCCTGGCTCGTGAACACAACACGTGGAACCTACCAACGCGCGGAAGCGCGCTCGGTTTCGGCCCGCGATCGAACACACAGCCGGAACGTTGTTGCGAAGCAAAAAAGGCCCGCTCTGCTGCGGGCCTTTTTGCCTTCGAATCCTGCTCTCGCTTCGATCAGATCAGAACCAAACCCCGAAGCGCGGTCCGCCGCCAAAGCCGAGGCTCACACCCGGCCCATAGTAGGGGCGATAATAGCGATATGGCGCATAATAGCCGTAACGCGGTCCATAGGCATACGGGCGATAGCGTGGACCGTAATGACGCCGATAGTACCGCCGTTGCGCACTGACGTCGGTGTGCTCGACCTGTGCCGCGTTGTTGACGCCATTCGCTCTGGCAGTTCCGTCAGCTTTCGCGGGCATGGCGAATGCGGCAGCCAGTCCGGCCGCGGCAAGCGTGACAACCATAGCCTTCATTACGCACACTCCTTGTTCCGTGTCGCCTCTCGTCAGTTAACGCGCGAGCACGGCTTCCGTTGCAGCGCGCGATCCGCCGGAACACGCGCGTGACGCCAAATGTCCGCGCAAAAGCAAAAGGCCCGCCTTGCGGCGGGCCTTCGTACCTGTTGCTAAAATCGGCTTATCAGTACCGATAATAGCGATACGGGCGGTAAGTCCGATACGGACGATAATAGTAACGCGGCCGATAATAGCTGCGATACGGCCGGTAGTACCGGTACGGGCGATAGTAATAGCGCCGCGCACTGATCTCGTCGTGAGTGACTGCGGCCTCGCCGTTACGCGCACCATCCGCAGCGGCCGTCGCCGGCGCAGGTGTCAGCGCAACCAGCGCGCCGAACAGGGCGAGGAAGCCGAGATATTTGAGCATGAAGGTCTCTCCAAGGTGAATCTGCCTCCACCACCACAATAGACGCCCGGAAGCATGCGTTACAATTGTCCCCGGCGGATACGATACGGGAATGACGCGCGAAAGTTAACCCCGCACCCATCGGCATCGCATCTGCGGTGTAATGACGGTTCCGCTCGGTCTATGTTCCGTCGCGTACCAATCGACACATTGTCGCACCGCTCCTGGACCGGGCCACGCATAAGGGCCCGGACGCGGATAGTCATAGGCCGCTGGCCGATCCGGCGTGACGCGAACGCGCGGACGCTGCCGGGTTTGCGCGGAAAACTCCGTCGCTTGCGCGTCCGCTATTTCGCTCTTCTCAATTTCATTTGATGAAACCGGCGCAACAAGGCCATTGGCCGATACGGCCAATGCGGCGGCAAAGAGAGCGAAATGATGCGGTTTCATGGGTGAACGCTCTCCTATCTCGCTTGTGAGGTCAACCGTTTGTGTCCCGGCCGTCAACGGGACTATTGTAACGGCATGGAACCGAGGCCTGATCACGACAAGCGGCGCGCGGCGCTTGCCGATCTTGCGCGCCTGCAACACGAGAGCGACGCGTTGGGCGGCCTGTTCGGACGCGCCCGCAACCATTTCGGCGCCGCCGACACACCGGCGACCGACCGAACCGAATTGTGGGGCCGTCGGATCGGGCGCTCGTTGAGCGCCGTCGCATTCTTGGCCTTGGCCGCCTATTTATACGCAGCCTATGTCCGCTGACACTCCGACAAGCCCGCTCATCGATCCGTTGGCCTGGCGTCCCGTCAAGGCGCTGTCGCTCGACGAGATGGAGGTGATTGCCGCCGATGCTTACCAGCGGCTGCCGGATACGTTTCGCGCCTTGTGCGAGGGCGTGATCATCCGTGTCGACGATTTTCCGACCGACGACGTCGTCACGGCGATGAGACTTCAGAGCGAGTTCGACATCCTGGGACTGTTCCAGGGAATCGGATTGCCGTTCCGCTCCGAGAGCGCGCCGTCCCAGATGCCCAATATGATCTGGCTCTATCGCCGCCCGATCCTCGACTATTGGGCCGAGCATGACGAAACATTGGGCGCCATCATTACCCATGTGCTGGTGCATGAGATCGGCCACCATTTCGGGCTGTCCGATGACGACATGGACGCAATCGAATCCAGCATTCAATAACTGACGAAACGCGCAATTCCGGGGAGTGACACCATGCGTAACAAGCCGTGCCTGCAATCGTCCGACGTTCACAAGATGGCCGCCGCCTGTCGCGCAGAGGCCGAAAAGAACAAATGGAGCGTCACAATCGCCATCGTCGACGACGCCGGCATCCTGCTCCATCTCGACCGGATGGACGGAGCCACCGCGACCACGGCCGAGGTCGCGACCATGAAGGCGAAGACCTCCGCCATCACACGACGGCCGTCGAAATTCTGGGAAGATCGCATCAAGGATCGGCCCGCCTTCATGAATTTCCCGGGCGTTCTCCAGATTCAGGGGGGCCTGCCAATCATGTATCAAGGCGAATGTGTGGGCGCGATCGGCGTCTCGGGCGTCCAGTCGCACGAGGACGAACTGGTCGCGAAGGCGGGAATCGACACCCTCGCCTGATCAGCTTTTCTTCTTCGCCGCGTTTGGCGTGCCGCGACGGCGCGGGCCGGGATCAACCGGCCCGGTCTGCGCCCGTTCGCACAGGCCCCCCATAATCGCTGCCGACCTCGCGCATTGGTCCATTGTGGGGAAGACGCAGGCGGCGGGGGACAACTTGTCCGACCGATAGCACCACTGAGCCCCCTGCCCGCCTGCGGGAACCGCGGTTATGAGCGAGCGCGCGAGAATTGCTGCCAGCACATACATGCCTCTCTCCCCTTCACGGGCTCCTCACTTGACCAAACCCCGGGCCGGCGGCATGACAAGAACAATTCCAGTCTCCCTGCCGCCGGACGGCCGATCTAAGGGTATGATGCGATGGACAAATTCACGGTTTTGGAAGGCGTCGCGGCGCCCCTGAAGGTGGTCAATGTCGACACCGACATGATCATTCCGAAGCAATATCTGAAGACCATCAAGCGTACCGGGCTCGGCTCGGGCCTGTTTTCCGAGAAGCGCTTCAACGACGACGGCAGCGAAAATCCGGATTTCGTGCTCAACAAGCCGGCCTATCGCAACGCCAAGATCCTGGTCGCCGGCGACAATTTCGGCTGTGGCTCCTCGCGCGAGCATGCGCCATGGGCGCTGCTCGATTTCGGCATTCGCTGCGTGATCTCGACTTCGTTCGGCGACATCTTCTACAACAACAGCTTCAAGAACGGCATTCTGCCCATTCGTGTCACGCAGGACGAACTCGACAAGCTGTTCGACGACGCCGACCGCGGTGCCAATGCGACGCTGACGATCGATCTCGAGAAGCAGGAAATCCGCGGCCCCGACGGCGGCGTGATCAAGTTCGAGATCGATGCGTTCCGCAAGCATTGCCTGCTCAACGGCCTCGACGATATCGGCCTGACCATGGTCAAGAAGGACAAGATCAACACCTTCGAAGACAAGGTCGGCGCCGAACGTCCGTGGATGTGAGCCACTTACTTCGTCATGGCCCGACTTGATCCGGCCATCCATCTCTTCGCAAAGTTCGTTTTCAATGGATGCGCGGGTCAAGCCCGCGCATGACGGCGTCTAGCGGGTGCGCGTCAGCGCGAGCCACACACCGCCACCGATCAGGAATACGCCGCTCAATTTCGAGACCAGCCGAACCCGCGCCTGCGTGAACATGACCCGCGCTCGTCCGGTCAGGATCGCATAGGCGCCGTCGGTGACCGCAGCCGTGAACATCGCGGTCAGTCCGAGCAGGATCACCTGCCAGACGTAATCGCCCGCCGGATTGACGAATTGCGGGATGAAGGCGCCGAAGAAGATCAGCACCTTCGGATTCGACAACATCACCAGAAAGCCTTGCAGGAAAAATTCGCCACGCGGCTTCGCTGTCTGTCCCGGATCGTCGAGACGCCCGGAAGAACGGAACATCTTGATCCCGATCCAGATCAGATAGGCCGCGCCGAGAAACCGAATCCAGTCGAACCACACGCCCATCGTCTCGATCACGGACGCAAGACCAATCACCAGCACGCCGACAAACACGGCGAGCCCGGCCTGCGTACCGGCGACATTGGCGAGCCCTGCGCGCGTACCATGCGTCAGCGAATTGGCCACGATCAGCGTGACGGTCGGACCGGGAACGAGCGTGAAGATCACGCAGGCGACCAGATAGGCGGCGAACAGTTCGAGGGACATGGTCTTACCTTTACTAGAGAGCGAACCCCAAACTCCGTTCATTCCCGCGAAAGCGGGAATCCAGATATTGTTGCGCTGGGTCGCCGCTTTCGCGGGGACGAACGGGTGTGGTGCCGCTCATCAGCTAATTTTTCCCCGCAATCGCATCCGCGATCGCAACCGTCCTTCGCGCGATATCGGCGTGCATCCGCTCGACCATCCGGCCGTCGAGCATGATCGCGCCCTTCGCCGCATTCTCCGGCAAATCGAACGCGGCGATAAACTTGCGCGCCTGCGCGATCTCCGCCTCGCTTGGCGAGAAGGTGCGGTTGCACGGCTCGACCTGATTGGGATGGATCAGCGTCTTGCCGTCCATGCCGAGATCGCGGCCCTGCTCGCATTCGGTGACAAAGCCTTCGGCGTTGCCGATGTCGTTATACACCCCGTCAAGGATCGCGACACCGTAGGCGCGTGCGGCGAGCACGCAGGTGGTGAGCCACGACAGCATCGGCGCGCGGCCGGGAATAAGCCGCGCGGATGTTTCCTTGGCAAGATCGTTGGTGCCGAGCACAAAGCCTGCAAGCCGCGTCTCGGAATCCTTCGCCGCCGCTGCGATCGATACAATGTTGAGGATCGCGGCCGGCGTTTCGATCATCGCCCAGATACGCGTCTTGTGATTGGTTTTGGTGTCAAGCAGCCGTTGCCCGAGAATCTCGAGCTGCCCGGGCGAGCTGACTTTCGGGACCAGGATTGCATCGGGCGCAGCAGCAGCAGCGGCCGTCAGATCGTCGGAATGCCAGGGTGTGTCGATGCCGTTGACGCGAATGAAAACTTCGCGCGAGCCGAAACCGCCCTGCCGGACCGCGGCAGCAACCTGATCGCGCGCGGCCACCTTGGCATCGGGCGCAACCGCATCCTCGAGATCGAGGATCACACCGTCGGCCGGCAATGTCCGCGCCTTTTCGATGGCGCGCCCGTTTGAGCCCGGCATGTACAGGACGGATCGGCGCGGTCGGATCGTCATCATTCCCCCTTGGTCCGGTGAAGCCTAGCGAGACCGCCTTTCTCATGCCAGCGTAAGCCATGGGCGACAATGGTCGAATAAACAGCTCCGATATCTGGCTCGCCGGGGTGGATGGCTGCCGCGGCGGGTGGATCGTGGCCTTCATTCGCGCCGGCGGAGACGAGGCGCGAATCCGTGTGGTGCGATGCTTTGCGGATATTTTGGGCGCGCCTGAAAATCCTGACGTGATCGCAGTCGACATGCCGATCGGCCTGCCCGAACGCACCGGCTATGGCGGACGCACCGCCGAGAATGCCGTGCGGCGACTTCTTGGCGCGCGGCAATCGTCGGTGTTCTCCGTTCCCTCGCGCGCGGCACTTGAGCAGACCGACTACCGTCAGGCCTGCACGGTCGCACTCGCGACATCGGATCCACCACGCAAGATCTCAAAGCAGCTCTTCATGATTGCGCCGAGAATTCGCGAGGTCGATGCCTGCCTTCGCGATGATAAAGCCGCGGCCGGGCGCGTGTTCGAAGTGCATCCCGAAGTCGCGTTCTGGCGCCTGAACGGCGAGCGCGCGCTGACCGAGCCGAAGAAGATTAAGGGAAAGCCATACGAGCCCGGGCTGGCCTTGCGGCGCAATCTTCTTGTCGCGGCAGGCTTGCCGCCGGGCACCCTTGAAAGCGCCCCGCCGGCCGGTGCCGGTTCCGACGATCTGCTGGATGCGCTGGCCTGCGCGGCGGTCGCGCGGCGTCTTCATGCCGGGATCGCGGAACCTTTCCCCGATCCGCCACCGGTCGATTCGTATGGGTTGCCGATGGCGATCTGGGCGTGAATAAAGGG
>CAZIKZ010000015.1:0-9276 GCA_964539845.1 uncultured Hyphomicrobiales bacterium | reverse complement strand
CTCGCCGAGAGCGGGCAATCGCCGGAAATCATGGTGATCGGCTGCTGTGATTCGCGCGTATCGCCCGAAGTGATCTTTGACGCGCGTCCGGGCGAATTATTCGTGGTGCGCAATGTCGCCAATCTGGTGCCGCCCTATACGCCTGACGGCGCGCAGCGCGCGGTCTCGGCCGCGCTGGAATTCGCGGTGCAGGCGCTGAGGGTGAAGCACATCGTGGTGCTGGGACACGCGCAATGCGGCGGTATCCGCGCCTATGCGGAAGAATCCGCACCGCTCTCGCCCGGTGATTTCATCGGCAGCTGGATGGCGCTGATCGCGCCGGCTGCAAAAGCGGTCGGAGCGCGCGGCGAACGTCCGATGGCGGACTATGTCGCACATCTCGAGAAAGCGTCGATGCTCACAACGCTCGACAACCTGATGACATTTCCATGCGTGCGCATTCTGGTCGAGCGCGGGAAGCTGCAATTGCATGCCGCCTATTTCGGCGTCGCCACCGGCGCCCTGTCTGTGCTGGACCAGAACAGCGGCGAATTCCGGCGCATCGCCGCAGCCGAGCATCACGAGGCGTTCAACGCCGTGAGATTCTAGCCTCTCACCTCACCCGCATGCGGGGAGAGAGAAGAAGCGATCACGCCGCCTTTTTCTTCGCGGTAATCAGCTTGCGGTTGATCAGGCTCTCGGCGATCTGGATCGTGTTGAGCGCCGCACCTTTCCGTAGGTTGTCCGACACGCACCAGAGCGCGAGACCGTGCTCGACCGTCGGGTCTTCGCGCACACGGCTGACATAGGTGGCGTCGTCGCCCGCCGCCTCGTAGGGCGTCGCGTAGCCGCCATTCTCGCGCTTGTCGACGACCAACACGCCCGGGGCATTGCGCAGGATTTCGTGCGCCTGATCGGTGGTGATCTCGTTCTCGAATTCGATATTCACCGCCTCGGAATGGCCGATGAAGACCGGCACCCGCACGCAGGTCGCGGTCAACTTGATCTTCGGATCGAGGATCTTCTTGGTCTCCACCACCATCTTCCACTCTTCCTTGGTGAAGCCGTCATCCATGAACACGTCGATATGCGGGATGACGTTGAAGGCGATGCGCTTCGGGAACTTCTTCACCTCAATCTCGCCGAGCGAATAGACAGACTTGGTCTGACGATCGAGCTCGTCCATGCCATCCTTGCCGGCGCCCGACACCGATTGATAGGTCGAGACCACGACGCGCTTGATCTTGGCGAAATCATGCAGCGGCTTCAGCACGACAACGAGCTGTGCGGTCGAGCAGTTCGGATTGGCGATAATGCCCTTCTTGCGGAAACCCGTCAGGGCGTCGGCATTCACTTCCGGCACCACCAGCGGTACGTCGGGATCCATGCGCCAGGCAGACGAATTGTCGATCACCACCGCGCCTTGCGCTGCGATCTTCGGCGACCATTCCTTGGACACCGTGCCGCCCGCCGACATCAGACAGATATCGACATCCGAAAAGTCGAAATGCTCAAGCGCTTTCGCCTTAAGCGTCTTTTCACCATAGGAGACCTCGACGCCCATCGAACGGCGCGAGGCAAGCGCCACGACCTCGTCGGCGGGAAACCGCCGTTCGGCCAGGATATCGAGCATTTCACGGCCCACATTGCCCGTGGCGCCGACAACCGCGACCTTGTAACCCATCGTTCACTCTCCGCGGGAAAATTGCCGGTATTTCGCTGCTGCAGAAACCCCGACGGAGGCGCTTCTAAGCGAGAAAGACAGTCATGACAACGTCGGCCTGAAAGGCCGCCGAGGGAGGCTGTTTTGGGGGCCGTCGAATTGCCGTCCGGGGCCGGAAGCGCCCCGCCGCAGCCTTTTGCGCGCGCCGCAGGCTCGGATGCCAGCGCGATGCTGCGCCCGCGCCCTTTGGCGCTGCGCAGCGGGTTGAACCGCCATCTGTCGGTGCTGCGGCTGCGGGCTGCACTCCTGCTCGACCGAAAGCTCTGGGTGCACCGTGCCGGCACGTCCGCGGTCGGAACCCTGGATTATATCGGCCGCACCATCGAGGCCCTGAGCTGGCAGACGGCTCGAGCGGCCGTCCGGGCGATTGCGTGGCGCCGCGTGGCGCTGGTGGCGAGCGCCCCGTTCGTCCTGCCCGCCGAGTTCCGCGGCGCGATCGTACGCATCCTCGCCTATCTGGGCGCCATCGGCGCGCTGTCGCTGATCGCAGCGGAATTCTTCAAGGAACCGCACTTGAGCGCGATGGGCGATGCGCCCGCGCGTCCGGCCTGGATCGAAGTAGACAAGCCGTGGCCAGCCTTCCAATTGTCCGTCCCGGGCTTTGGCGAAGGCGAAACGCGTTACGCCATTCGCCGCCATGCCGAGGGCGGCGGACGCAAGGACACGTTGTCGTTCGGCGAGCTTGGCAGGACACAGCGCTTCATCAGCTTCGATATCTACCGCGCAGGACGCGAGATCGACGAATTCGGCCGCGCAGCGGATGATGTTCGTGAACTGGCCGCGGAACATGGCCGGGTCAGCGGTCTGCGAAGCGCGATGCCGATCCCGTCCAAGTTCGGCAAGATCCAGACGTTCGAATTCGCGATCGGTCCGTTCAGCGGCTACAATTGCATCGGTTTCATGCGTTCGTTCGATACGCCGCGCGTGCAGATCGGCGGCCTGTCGTGCAACATGAATCTTCTGGTCGACCGCTCGGTGATTTCTTGCGCGCTCGACCGCCTCACACTGATATCAGCCGGCAGCGATCCGGATATCGCGCGGCTGTTCGCGCAAGCCGAACTGAAGCGCAGTTTCTGCGGCCTGCGCGATCATCTGCTCTATGCAACACCGAAGCGACCGGGCGGGGACGTGACCCACTCGGTCGAACCCAAACCGCGTCTGCGCGGACGGATTGCGAAGTAGTTGCGATCAGCGGTCAGCGCGCCAGTTTCAGCCGACCCAGACCCTGATCCGATGGATCGGGTTCGCGCCATAGCCTTCGGGATTCCAGAGGCTCGCAACGTAAGGCTGCGATACGCCACGGCTATCCGTCGCGCGCGCGCAGATCTCGAAATAACCATCCGACGGCAGCGTCACGCGTGCGGTCCAGCGGTGCCAGTCGTACCGGTTGCGCAGCGGCTCGAGCGACGCGTCCTGCCACGTTGCTCCGTGATTGATCGAGACGCAGACATGCTCGACCTCCTCGTCGCCGGCCCATGCCGCGCCGCGCAGTAAGATTTCACGCGTCCCCGCGGGCAGCCTCGTTCCATCGGCAGGGCTGGTGACGATCGAGCGCACCGGCATCGATTCCAGATCGCGGAAATTCGATTCGTCCACCGGGCCACCCGGCTCCATCGGCCTGATGGGCACGCGATAGGACATGCCGCCCATGCCGGTGCCGTCATGGACGCGATCGCGGATCCAGATGCGCGTCAGCCATTTGGTCGAGACTGAAGCCGGCCAGCCTCCGATCACGACGCGCATCGGAAAGCCGTGGATGTTTTCCAGCGGCTTTCCGTTCATGCCCCACACAATCAGGTTGTGCGCTTCCATCAGCTTCGCGATCGGCACGCCGCGCGACATGGCCTGTTTGGTATTGTCACCGGAGACGTGGGGATCGGCGCCGAAATGACCGCTGAAGAGCGCGGATGGCTTTACGGCCGCGGCCTTCAGCACATCGGCCACGCGCACGCCGGTCCATTCTGCGCACCCGACGCCGCCATTCGTCCACCGAACGCCAGGAACCGGCGGGTCGAAGAAGGCGCGTCCGTTGCCGCCGCATTCCAGCACCATGCGCAGCGTTACGGGCTCAAACTTCGCTTTGAGTTCGTCGAGTGTCAGAACAAGCGGCTTGTGAACTTCACCGTCTATCGTGACAGTCCAGTTGTCCGGATCCTGCGCGCGTACGGGGATCAGCCCGTTATTCCTGATGTAAAACTTGTCCGTGGGCGTCGTCGCATCGTCGAGCTGACTCTCCGGCGTCTCAGCCACGAGCGGCGTCTCGCCGAGCATAACGAGCGCGTCGCTCTTGTCAGCAATGACCGGCATCGTCCCCCTCTTCAGTCCACCCGCCGTCTGACTATCACCTTTCGACACCAATCCGAGGTCAATCGGCAGCGGCTTTCGGACGCGGGAACAGACGATGACGCAATCCGGTCACTCAATGATCGCGTGACAGTGGCGCAATCATTTCAGGAACGGATTCGGACTTCCGCGCGTAGTGGGCGGATAATGCTGCTCGAGATAATCGAGGATCAGCCTGCGGTCGTCGCCCTCGATCTTGTTCATGCCGTGCCGCGTCGTCATCCAGCTCAACGAGTCGTCCCACTGACCGCGCGTCATGCCCTGTTGCGCTACGATCTTGAAGCCGTGACAGGGCGTGCATGAGTAGAACGTTTCTTCGCGCCCGGTACCCGCGGGGAGATCTTCAGGGGACTCATCGGTGGGCGTGAAGGTGCGCTGTTGCTGGGGCTGCGCGGCCAGTGGCGTGATGCACATCGCCGCGATCAGCAGCACGCCAGGAAACCGCCGCGCGAGAAGCGCGGCGGTTCGCCGAAAAGCATTCCACGGCATCATGTGCTCAGCCTACCAATACCCGCACGCGATGCATCGGATTGGCTCCGTAGCCCTGCGGATTCCAGAAGCCCGCCACATGCGGCTGCGCGACACCGCGAGCATCGGTGCCGCGAGTCCAGATCTCAAAATAGCCGTCGGACGGCAACTTCACCGTTGCGGTCCAGCGTTGCCAATCGAACTTGTTCTTCGGCTTGCCAAGCTGCGCGCGGTGCCAGGTCGCACCATAATCGGTGGAGACATCGACCTGCTTGGCCTCGTAGTCACCCGCCCAGGATGCACCGCGCAGCTTCACCTCCCGGGTGCCCGCCGGGATTTTCGTCCCGTCCGCCGGATTGGTGATGATCGAACGAACCGGCATCGATTCAAGATCCTTGAAGTTCGCTTCGTCGGTCTTGCCGCCGGGCACCATCGGCTTGATGGCCACGCGATAGGACGTGCCGCCCATGCCCGCGCCGTCATGCACCTTGTCGCGTATCCAGATGCGGTTCAGCCATTTCGCCGACACCGAACCGGGCCAGCCGCCGACCACGAGACGCACCGGCCCGCCGTGAATATTGGTCAGCGGTTGACCGTTCATCGCCCACACGATGAGATTGTTTTCGTCCATAAGCTTCTTGATCGGTACGCCGCGCGAGATCGCAACGCGACTTGAATCGCCCGACAGATGCGGATCGGCGCCGTAGTGACCGCTGAACACCGCCGACGGCTTCACGCCCGCCGCCTTCAGCACATCGGCAACCCGCACGCCGGTCCACTCGGCGCAGCCGGCCCCACCATTGGTCCATTGATTGCCCCGCGCTTGCGGTGTGAAGAAGGAGCGGCCATTGCCGCCGCATTCCAGCACCATGCGTCGGGTCACCGGCTTGAACTTCGCTTTCAATTCGCCAAGCGTGATGTCGAGTGGCTTGTTGACCTCGCCATCGATCTTGATCGTCCATTTGTCCGCATCCTTCGCAGGCTCCGGAAGCTGACCATTGTTGCGGACAAAAAACTTGTCGGTGGGTGTCGTTTCGTCATCGAGCGAGGCCTCGGGCGTTTCGGCCACCAGCGGCTTCTCGCCAAGCACGACGAGCTTGTCGCTCTTGCCCGGGAAATTCAGATAGGTCGGACCCTTCGCGGCCGGAGCAGCAGGTGCCGGTGGCTTGTCCTGCGCCATCGCGGCCGGGATCAGCCCGCCCGGCATGTTGGCTGCGAACGGGATGGAACCGCCAACCGCAGCGCCCATGGCCGCAAGGCCCGCGCCTCCGAGGAACCCGCGACGGTCGACTCCCGTCTTTCGCCCGAATACCACCGCGTCCGCACGCTCTGGATCGTCCGCGTAAAGCTCATCGATCGAACGCTCGATCTTCATCATTTGTAACCTCCCTACCGGCATCATCATGCCGTTCCGTTCGCCGTGGCATCTCCGTGCCACGTATTCAATAATCCTAATGCGTGGAAATTCGTGGTCAATCGGCCACACCGGCGGCGTTCGGACGCGCTAGTGGTTGGCCAACCGGGCTCGAGCCTTGTTGCCAGGAACCAAAGCCAGCTAGAGTGATTGCCAATTGGAATCGACGAGGACGAAGATGCGCCTGCCCCTGCTAGCCTCCGTGGCCGCGGCCGTTATCGGCGGCGCGATATGTCTGACCGCCGGGTCGGCAGATGCCCAGACCCGGAAGCGCCAGTCGACGGACGACATGTTCTTCTATTCGAACCAACAGCGCGATTACCGGCATCGGCCTCGCCCACGCGTTGTGGTGCAGTCGCGCTCCTATCTCGATCCGGGACCGGAACTAATTCCTGGCGAGTACAAGTATCGCGAGTACGCCGAGCCGTACGGCTATTCGGCAATCAGCACCGCCGTTCCGAATCAGACCTGGAGCCGCAACCCGTTCAACGGTCCGTTCGATACGCCGGGCGGTCGGCCTTGGCCCGGCCAGGTCGATTGGTGGTGAGCGATCACGGCTTTCGGATTTGAAAAGCGCGGGCATGTCCCGCGTTTTTCTTTTCGGAAGGCAGGCCTCGCGAGGCCTTGATCACTTGCCAACTTACTGACGGACAGAGGTCCATCGGCCGGTACACCCGTCATTCGTCCTGAAGCCGCCGGAAGCACGATTGCCGGAAATCTGCCCCCAGCCGACGGACACGGCGGAGGACGAGCGGACCGCGCCGCTGGCGCTGACCGTTCCGGTGACACCGCCGCCGCTGATGCGGCCACCGGAAACCACGGCGGTACCCGGAACCCCGCCGCAGCCGATATTGGTCACATGCCAGACGCCGTCGTAATTCGCGGGGCGACCCGCAGGCTTCGGAGCGGCACGCTTGGGCTCGGGCGCGCTGCGCTTCTGAGGGGCGGACGGTGCGGCGCGTGGCGCTTCGCGATCCCCTGACACCGACTTCTCCTGGACACCAATGGAGCCGCCCATGCTGCCTTGCGCTGCCGCGACCTGCGCCGAACCGAGTGAGACCAATGCTGCGACGGCAGCCTTTGCGAGGAAATCAGACGTCATCGCAATATCATCCCCCAACTTTCACGGAATCCAGCATACGATAAAGAAAGCGCGACGCGGTTTCAAACCGCGGCCATGAGCGCAGTTCAGCGTGCCGCCATCCGGCCTTCACCATCGGCGCAGGCCGCCGCGATAACGTGACACGCCTTTCCACGTTTGCCGCAATCGCCGAGTGCAGCGTCCTTCGCCCGCTGAATATCGTCGCGGGTCGACAGGGCCCAGCTGACGTCGGACGAGGCGAACGCGCCGCACGATGTTCCGAAGAAACTGACTTCGACCGCGCAGGAGCCGGTTCCGCAGGTCTTGCGGGCGTCATCGACCGCGGCCTTGCGGGTCTGATGGTCCCAGGACATGCCCCATCTGCCGTCGCTCTTGCTGTAGACGATCGCGCCCCATGGCTTCAGTCCGCCGAGATCGCGGAGACGGCTGAGCAAGCCCCGGGTCGGAAGCCCGGTTTGCGCGAGATTGATCCGGCCTTCGAACTGGCGGATCGCCGCGCCCATCCGTTCTCCGGATGCATCGGCGTCGGTGTCGAAGTTCAGTTCATACAGCCGCTCGTTGATTTCGCGGAGCAAGCCCGGCTCGTTGAGCGGGGCCTTCTCGTCCGGGGCGATCGGCAACGCCGCTAGCTGTTTCACGTCCTGCAAATTGATTTTCGCGATCTCGGCAAAGGACCCGTTCGGATAGCGCCGCAGATAGGCCTCGAACAATTGCGGATTCTTGCTGCCCTGAATCGAGTTCCAGAACGCGACCTCGAGACCCGCCTGATCGGTCGCGGCGACCGAGCCCGGCTTCATCGGTTTGAAATAGAATTGCCCCGTGAGCGACGAATGCTCCCACGGCACCTGCTTGCCGCCGGTCGTTTTCAGCACATCGTTGCGCACCGAAATCATCACTTCGCTGAGCGGCAGACCCGGCTGCTCGATGACAGTCAGCAGTGCCGATGTGAACGGGCTGTTGCGGCCATCGCCATCGAGCGCAACATTGCCGGGCTGTGTCGCAAAGGCGATCAGCGTACCGACCCCGGAATCGACCTGAGCGAGGCCACGGCCGACGCCTGCCGACCGCGTCGAGCGCGACAGCCGCGCGCCGAGCGGATTGTCGCGGCAGGCATCGAGGAAGACGATGCTGGTCTTTGCCTGCCCCTCCATGAACGAGAGCACGCGATTGAGATCGACCGACCCGAATTCAAGATCGGCCTGCGTCTCGATCTGCGCATCCACCGGCAGGAGATAATTCCTGCCGTTAACCTGCAGGCCGTGACCGGCATAGAACACCAGCGCCACATCGGCGCCCTCGACCTTCTGGGTGAACGACCTGATGATGTCGCGCATGCCATCGTGACTGAGGTCGACGCCGCGCAGGACGTCGAAGCCGAGCCGCTGCAGGGCGGCCGCCACATCGCTCGCATCGTTGGCCGGATTCTTCAGATGCGCTGTGTGCTTATAACCGCCGTTGCCGATCACAAGCGCCACGCGCTTCTGGGCTGCCGCAGGTCCCACAGCAAGAAACACGGCGCTGAACAGCAGCGCGGACAGGAATAAGGCCAGACGAGTCAACGGGCAGCCCCCCAATTCGCTGTTGCGATCTGGTGGGACTATACCGGCTTTGTCGCGGCCACGCGAGGCGTGGCCACGACACGAATCCGTTAGCTGGCCGCCGTCTCGATTTCCTCGGCGATCGCCTGGCCCATTTCGGCGGTGCTGACCGTAGCCTCGCCCTTCGCAGCGATGTCACCGGTCCGAAGCCCGTGCGCAAGCACCGACGAGATCGCGGCATCGACCATGTCGGCTTCCTTGCCCATGCCGAAGGAATAGCGCAGCGCCATTCCGAACGACGCGATCATGGCGATCGGGTTGGCGATGCCCTTGCCGGCGATGTCGGGCGCCGAACCATGTACGGGCTCGTACAGCGCCTTGCGCTTCTGGGTCTTTGGATTGACTTCGCCGAGCGATGCCGACGCCAGCATGCCGAGCGAACCGGTCAGCATCGCGGCAATGTCGGACAGCATGTCACCGAACAGATTGTCCGTGACCACCACGTCGAACTGCTTCGGATTCTTCACAAGCTGCATACCGCCGGAATCGGCAAGCTGGCTCTCGAACTGTACGTCCTTGAATTCACGCGCATGGAGATCGGTCATCACCTCGTTCCAGAGCACGCCCGACTTCATGACGTTGCGCTTTTCCATCGACGTGACCTTGTTGCCGCGCTTGCGCGCCAGCTCGAACGCAACGCGTCCGATCC
>CAZIKZ010000014.1:11231-27809 GCA_964539845.1 uncultured Hyphomicrobiales bacterium | reverse complement strand
CCGCGAGCCCGGCGGCACCCACAAGGAAGACCTGGAATCGGGGTCGCGGAAATGCACCTGAGTATCAATAACGCCGGGCAGAACGTGGAGACCCCGGCAGTCGGCGCTCTCGCCGGTCGAGGCCTGCGACAGGTCGCCGATGGCGGCGATCCGGCCAGCACGCACGCCGATGTCGCGCACCCCCTCACCGTCCTGGTTGACCACAATGCCGCCGCGGAAAATCGTGTCGTATGTTGTCATAATGTGCCCGGTATCGCGCCCCTGAGAGGACTAAATATGGTCTATAGATCAGGCGCCGATTCAACAACTTGGAGCGTGATCAGACGCAAAGCTGTCTCCACTTTTGCTGAAGGCGCGCACATCGGGCGCCTTACGTTCCGAGCCGAATTCTGGCAAGACCGGAACGGTCAATTGCGCACCGGGAATCGATTGAAAGAATGAAAGCGGCTCTCCTCACCGATCGCGGCGTCCTGCGGGTCACAGGCGAACCCGCGCGCCATTTTCTTCACAATCTGGTCACCGCCAATATCGAGACCCTGACGCCCGGGCATGCCCGCTATGCGGCGTTGCTGACGCCGCAGGGCAAGATCATCGTGGATTTTTTCTTGGTGGAGGCGCCGGCCGAAGACGGCGGCGGGTTCTTCATCGACGCTCCGAAGGCGCTGGTTCCGGACCTCGCCCAGAAGCTGACCTTTTATAAATTGCGCGCCAAGGTCACGATCGAGCAGATCGACGGACTGGCGGTCCTCGCAGCCTGGGACGGCCCGGCAAACGCGGAAGCCGTCGCAACCGAATACGGCCTTTGCTATCGCGATCCGCGTCTCCCCGCGCTCGGCCAGCGGGTCCTCATCCCGTCCGAGGTCGCACAGGAGACCGCTGCCGATCTCGGCGCGACACTGGTGGATGCCTCCGAATACGACGCGCATCGCATCGCTCTCGGGATTCCGCGCGGGGGCGTCGACTTCATGTATGGCAACGTGTTCCCGCACGATGCCGATCTGGACAAGCTCGACGGCGTCGATTTCAAGAAGGGCTGCTTCATCGGGCAGGAAGTGGTGTCGCGTGTCGAACATCGCGGCACCGCGCGCAACCGCATCGTACCGGTCGAATTCGACGCGCACGCGGCCGAAGACGGCAGCCCGGTGATGGCTGGGGAAAAGAATGTCGGCACCATGGGCTCTTCGGCCGGACGGCTCGGACTGGCGATGCTGCGTGTCGATCGCGTAGCGGATGCGATAGCCGCTGGCGTGCCGCTCATGACGGGCGGCATTCCGATGCGGGTCCGCGCCGGCGCTGTGGCGGATTTCTTCAAGGACACGAAGGCCGCGCAATGAAAGCAGTCGAACACGCGGACGGGCTCATGCGCTGCCCGTGGCCGAAAGAAGACCCGCTTTACGTCAGTTATCACGACACCGAATGGGGCGTGCCGGAATATGACGACCGCGCGCTGTTCGAAAAGCTGATCCTCGATGGATTCCAGGCCGGGCTGTCGTGGATCACGATCCTGCGCAAGCGCGACAATTTCCGTAAGGCCTTCGACGATTTCAATCCGGAAAAGATCGCGCGCTACACGCCGCGCAAGCTTGAGGCGCTGATGCAGGATGCCGGCATCGTGCGCAACCGGCTGAAGATCGAAGGCAGTGTGCGATCGGCGCGCGCCTATCTCGACATCATGGAGAAGGGCGACGGCTTCTCGAATCTGCTCTGGAATCACCTCGACGGGCGACCGAAGGACAATGCGTTCAAGACGATCAAGTCGGTGCCGGCGGAGACGCCGCTGTCGCAAGCAATCTCCAAGGATCTGGCCGGGCGCGGCTTCAAGTTCGTAGGTCCCACAATTGTCTATGCCTTCATGCAGGCGGTCGGCATGGTCAACGACCATCTGGTGACGTGTCACCGGCATGCGGAATGCGCGAAGCTTGGGCGCAAGGTGTGATGGTGTCGTACCCATCGACTCGCCGGGATCGGCTCCCCTCCCCCCGCGAGCGAAGCGAGTGGGGGGGAGGGGTGGGGGGGGGGGGGCAGATGCGTCACGCGTCTTTTGAAAAAAGACCCCCCACCCCGATCTTCTTCGCTATCGCTCAGTCGATCGACCCTCCCCACCGCTTTGCGGGGGGAGGGAAAAAAACGCGGCGAGCGCCGATGCCATGACCGCGAGAATCGCGAACGCGAGAAACAAGACCGCACTCAAGCCCCGCGCGTGGCAACGCATGCTGTCCGGGCGCAGGCTCGATCTGCTCGATCCCTCCCCGCTCGATATTGAGATCGAGGATATCGCGCACGGCATCGCGCGGGTGCCGCGCTGGAACGGCCAGACCATCGGTGCGCATATCTTCTCGGTCGCGCAGCATACGCTTCTCGTCGATACCATCGCGCGCCAGCAGGGTCCGCTCGATGACAGGCTGCGCCTTGCGATCATGCTGCACGACGCACCGGAATATGTGGTCGGCGACATGATCACCCCGTTCAAGGCGGTGATCGGCGATTCCTACAAGGTGGTGGAAACGCGGCTCCTCTCCGCAATCCACCTGCGTTTCGGGCTGCCGCCTCAGCTTCCAGCGGTCCAGGAAAAAACCATCAAGCAGGCCGACCGCGCCGCCGCCCATCTGGAGGCGATACGCCTTGCCGGCTTCTCCGAAAGCGAGGCCCGCAAATTCTTCGGGACACTGCCGAAGCTGTCACCGGCACTGGAGCGCGATTATCTGACGCCCTGGCCGGCCGAGACCGCGGAAGCCCGTTATCTGGAACGTTTTACGAAGCTGGCGGGCTGACACTTTTCCGTTCGGAACGGCATGGTTATATCCTGTGCCGAATCATCAGCATGGTCATGCGCGGGCCCTGACCCGCGCATCCATCACGCGAAAAGATGGATGGCGGGGTCAAGCCGGCCATGACAGGAAAGCGGAAATGATCCACGTCTGCTCACTCGCCCGTCTGCATCCGACCGTCGCCGAGACCGGCGCGAAGCACGTCGTGACCCTGATGAAAGATGTCGCCATGGTGCGACGCCCGGACAGCATCATCGAGGCCAATCACCTTCTGCTCGACATGGACGACATCGTCGCGATCATGGACGGCTATGTGCACCCGACCGAAGCGCATGTCGCAAAGCTGATCGAGTTCGTCACAAGCTGGGACCGGACCGCGCCGATCGTGGTGCATTGCTACGCCGGTATCAGCCGCTCGACCGCGGGCGCTTTCATCACCGCATGCGCGCTCAATCCGAGACGCGACGAAGAGAGCATCGCCCGCATCATCCGCTCGTTCTCTCCGACAGCGCAGCCCAATATTCGCCTCGTCTCGCTGGCCGACGATATCCTCGGCCGCGGCGGGCGTATGATGAATGCGATCCGCTCCATCGGACCGGGCATCGCGTCATATGAGGGTCATCCATTCCAGCTCGACCTCGAGTGACCGGCCCGTGAGCCAGCTGACACCGATCGAGATCGGACTGACCACCGCAATCGTCGCGGTCACCGATGACGAGCCGCAGGTCCTGGTCGCCGGTGAAACGGGGAAGAAGGATAAACCGGCCGGACTTCCATCCGGTGCGTTCGATCCGCTCTCGCATCGGACCTTCGAGATCGGCCTGCGCGAATGGGTGACGGCGCAGACCGCGCTGGACATCGTCTATGTCGAGCAGCTCTACACCTTCGGCGATCGCGGCCGGCAGGCACGCGCGGGCGACCCACATGTCGTATCGGTCGGCTATCTCGCGCTCACGCGTGTGCCGGAAAATGTCCAGGGTCTGCGCGAAGCGGGCGCAAGCTTCCAGCCCTGGTACCGCTTCTTCCCATGGGAAGACTGGCGCGACGGTCGCCCTTCCATCATCGACGGTGCGATCGTGCCGGCGCTGACCAAATGGGCGCGCGGTGTCGCTGGCCGCAATGAACGGCTGCGGCTTTGCTTCGGCGACGATGCGGTCTGGGATGAGGAAAAGGTACTGGAACGCTACGAGCTTCTCTACGAAGCCGGGCTGATTGAAGAAGTGCTTCGCGACGGGCGTGTCGAACAGGTGCGCGGTCACCTCGGCGAGTCGATGCGCCTCGATCATCGCCGCATTCTCGCGACCGCGATCGCGCGGCTGCGCGGCAAGCTGAAATACCGCCCGGTGGTGTTCGAACTGATGCCGGCCGAATTCACGCTCACCGAATTGCAGCGCACCGTCGAGGCGATTTCCGGGCGCCATCTGCACAAGCAAAATTTCCGGCGTCTGGTGGAAGGGACCGAACTGGTCGAGCCGACCGGCGAAATGGCGACCGCGACCGGCGGCAGGCCGGCCGCCTTGTTCCGCTTCCGCCGCGCGGTGATGCAGGAACGGCACGCACCGGGCCTGAGGCTGGGCGTACGGCGCTAACGCTGTCTGAAACGTGAGGTGAAAACTTTCCGGCGCCATTCCTCGGGAAACCGGTCCCCGCTACACTTCCCGGCCCGCCGCCGGATTCCCCCGAATGGAAGTCCTCGCCCTGATCGCGCTGTTCGCTCTCCTGATCATGGTCGGCGACCTTCGCGGACGGCTGAAAGCGCTCGAAGCCACCCTGAGCGGTCTTGATGAGAGGCTCGGCGATCTGAAACGCCGCGGCATTCGGGCAGCCGCACCGGAGACCGCAGGCGCACCGGCCGAATTGCTCGAACAGGCGCCCGAGGCGCAGCCTATGCTGCGCGACGCACAGCCTGAGCCGGTCGTCAGCCAGCCGGTCGCGCCAGAGCCGGAAGCGGTCACCGAAGACATCCCCTCGCCGCAGCCGGCGCTACCGCCGGAAGAAAGCGCCGAGGCATTTGCCGATGAGCCGCCAGCGCCACCTCCGCCGCCGCGCGACTATGGCGACTTCGAGCGCCGCTTCGGCACGCAATGGGTGGTCTGGATCGGCGGCCTTGCGCTCGCACTCGGCGCCATTTTCATGGTGCGATATTCGATCGAGGCGGGACTGTTCACGCCCAAGCTCCGTATCATCTTCGGCGCGATCTTCGCGCTGTTCCTCGTGGGTCTGGGCGAACTGGCGCGCCGTCGCGAAGTCACAAGCGGGATCGGCAAGATCAAGGGCGCGGACATCCCGAGCATTCTGACGGCGGCCGGCACCACAGCGGCCTATGCCGACGTCTGGGCCGCCTATGCGCTGTACGATTTCCTGTCGCCCGGCATAGCCTTCGTGCTGCTTGGGATCGTGGCACTGGCAACGCTCGCCGCCGCACTGGTGCATGGACCGGGCCTCGCGGGCCTTGGCCTGATCGGCGCCTATGTGACTCCGTTGCTCGTCTCGAGCGCACAACCGAACTATTGGGCGCTTTATGTCTATCTCGCAGTGGTAACGGCGGCGGCCTATGCGCTCGCGCGGATCCGTCTGTGGCGCTGGCTTGCGATCACCGCCGCCGTGTTCTCGCTGCTCTGGATGCTGGTCGGAGTCGCCGATGCGAACGCGATCGGCGCGCATGCCTTCCACGCTGTCGCCGGCTTCGCGCTCGCGTCGGCCTTCATCGTGGCGGGCCTGCTCTACGGACCGCCAGCCGAGCGCGGACGCTTCGACATGGTGTCCTCGTGGATTCTGGCGGGTTATCTCGCCGGCGCCTTCCTGCTGGTGTTCGCGAACAGGCATGACGGCCTCGCCGTCCTGACGCTGTTCGTACTCGCCGCAGCGACCGTCGGCGTCGCCTGGCGAAGCGAGGCAGCGACGCCCGCAACCGCGGCTGCCGCGCTGCTGACATTGCTTGTCATCGCGCATTGGTCGGCTGCGGATTATTTCGTCGTGTTGCACCGGCCCGGCGGCCTGTTCTCCAGCGTAGCGCCGGTGCTCAAGCTCGAAGGTCTGCGTACGCATCTTCTGTTCGGCGCAGGCGCAGCGATCCTGTTCGGCGGCGCGGGCTATCTTGCGCAGGGCCGCGTCGCGCATCCCTATTCCGCGATCCTGTGGGCGGCGACATCCGTCCTAATTCCGGTCATCACGCTGGTCGCGCTGAATTACGGTGTGGCGCTGTTCGAACACTCGATACCGTTCGCCGCGCTTGCGCTCCTGTTCGCGGCGGTGTTCGGGATTGCGACCGAATTGCTGAGCCGTCGCACGCTCGCACCCGGTGGCGCCGCCGCGACCGCGATCTACGCCTGCGGCGCCGTTGCGGCACTGGCGCTGGCCCTCGCCTTCGCGCTGGAGCGGGGCTGGCTCACCGTCGCACTCGCGCTGATGGTGCCGGGCATCGCCTATATCGCCGACAAGCGGCCGCTCCCGATGCTGCGGCAGCTCTGCATCGTGCTGGTCGCGCTGGTGCTCGCCCGCATCGTCTGGGACCCGCGCATCGTCGGTGACGATGTCGGCAAAACGCCGATCCTCAACTGGCTACTGTGGGGCTATGGTGTGCCCGCACTTTCGTTCTGGATCGGCGGCATGATCCTGCGGCGGCGCGGCGACGACCTCGCCTCACGCAGCGTGGATTCCGCGGCCATTACCTTCACCGCCCTCACATTCATGCTGCAAATCCGCCACCTCATGAATGACGGCGACATCTACCGCCCGTCCGGCGGACTCGCTGAACTCGGGCTGCAGGTCTCGACTGGACTTGCGATGACCATCGGGCTCGAGCATGTGCGGGCGCGCACCGGCAGCGTCGTGCATGACATCGCCGCGCGCATCATCGGAACGCTGGCTTTTCTCGGCGCGCTGATCTCACTTGGCCTGAATTTCAATCCGCTCTTTACCCGTGAGCCGGTCGGCGGCGTGTTCTTCAACACGCTCCTGCTCGGCTATGGCATTCCGGCCGCGCTGATGGCAATCCTGGCTCGGATGATCCGCGAAACGCGGCACGTGCTGGCCTACCGGACCACCGCCGTCACCGCGATTGCGATTGCGCTCGTGTATCTGACGCTCGAGGTACGGACGATGTTCCACGGCCCCGTCATCGCTGGTTTCAAGACGAGCGACGCCGAGCAATACGCCTATTCCGCGGTGTGGCTCGCCTTCGGGGTGGTGCTGCTGCTTGCGGGCATCGCGCTGAAATCGCAGCCAGCGCGCTTTGCATCGGCCGCGGTCGTGATCCTGACAGTGGGCAAAGTGTTCCTCTACGACCTCGCCGGCGTGCAGGGCGTCTTCCGTGCGCTGTCGCTGATCTGCCTCGGGCTGACATTGATGGGGATCGGGTGGCTGTATCAGCGACTGCTATTCCCTCCCCGGCCGCGTGGTGAAACGGCGGCGGAAACGGCGCCTGCCTAACAATCCCGGATGATCCGATGAGCGACACACCTACGGCATCGTACCGGCCGAGACTCTGCTGCAGTACGACGGCCTCACATTCCTGCGCGGACTGATGGCCGGACAATTCCCGGCTCCGCCGATGGCACAGACGCTCGGCTTCACGCTCGCCGAGGTCGATCGGGGACGCGCGGTGTTCACCGGCGAACCGCTATTACGCTACTACAATCCGATCGGATCGGTGCATGGCGGCTTCGCCATGACGCTGCTCGATTCCGCACTCGGCTGCGCGGTCCATACGACGCTCGACAAGGGCGAGACCTACACCACGCTGGAAATCAAGGTGAACCTAGTGCGCCCGCTCACCAAGGAAACCGGTCTTGTGCGGGCGGAGGGCCGCATCATCCATCGCGGCCGCACGGTCGGCACTGCAGAAGGCGACATCAAGGATTCAGGCGGCAAGCTCTACGCGCATGCCACTACGACCTGCATGATATTTCCGGCGGGCGGTTAAGTTGGCGGTGCCCATGTCCCGAACGCAGCGCGTCCGGGGCGCGAAGGCATCAATCCTTCGTCGACCGCAGTTCCGGCTTCTCACCATCGGCGGCGGGCTTGTCCGCTGCCGGCGGCAGATCCTTGCTCTCGACCGGCACCGTCGCCGTGGTTTCGGACCTGGCCTGCAAATCCATCGGTTCGGACGACGTAATCGGACGGCTGCGCGGACGCTCCACCGACGCAATGATAGAGCGATCGCGGCGCACGAAATCGCAATAGGCAAAACCCATCCCGGATACCGATCCGCGGAAGCTGTTATGCGATGTCTTGATCAGGTTGAAACAGGGCTCGAACGGCACGCCCTTGACCGTCGCGCAGACACGATCGCCGACCACGCGGATCGTGTTCTGCGGCAGCATCGCATAGCGGGTCGCGCCGTTACCGCGGAACTGGACGGTGCCGGCGACCCCGCCGTTGTCCATGATCCGGCCCGCGCCGCGTGTGCCTTCGAAGCACTGATAGCTGAACATTTTGCCGACGACAAAAGCGCGCGCCTCGCGCGCATTCATCTGCTGAGCCTGCGCGGGCAGGCTCACGAAAGCCGCCGCAGCGATCAACGCTCCAACACGCAACATGCCGACCCCCAATTCGAGACGCGGTCCTTTTAACCTGTCTCTTACCATAACGGACGGTAAATGTGCCCGAACTTCGTGTCCAAATCCTGAATGGTTACCGGATATTGACCACGATCCGGCCCCGCACTCCCCCTCCGATGATCGCGGGTGCCGTGTCGATGACCGCCTCCAGAGGAATTTCGGTGGTCATTGCGGCCAGTTTCTGGCGATCGAGATCGGTTTCCAACCGTTTCCAGGCATCGGCGCGCTTTACCAGCGGGCACATTACGGAATCGATGCCCAAAAGCGACACTCCCCGCAAAATGAAGGGTGCCACACTGGTCGGCAGATCCATGCCGCCCGCGAGCCCGCATGCCGCCACGGCCCCGCCATAGCGGGTCATCGACAGCACATTGGCCAGTGTGGTCGAGCCGACAGAATCGACCCCGCCCGCGAAGCGCTCCCTGGCGAGCGGCTTGGCCGAACCGGAAAGCTCCTTGCGGTCGATGATTTCGGAGGCGCCGAGACCCTTCAGGTAATCGGCCTCATGCGGCCGCCCGGTTGAGGCCGCGACCTGGTATCCGAGCTTCGACAGCAGTGCCACCGCGACCGAGCCGACCCCGCCGGCGGCGCCGGTCACGATTACCGGGGCGCTGCCGGGCACCACCCCAGCCTGTTCAAGCGCCATCACACAGAGCATCGCGGTATAGCCGGCGGTGCCGATCGCCATCGCGTCGCGTGCGTTCATGGTAGCCGGCAGCCGGAGCAGCCAGTCACCCTTCACGCGCGCCTTTTCCGCGTAGGCGCCGAGATGCGTTTCGCCCAGGCCCCACCCGTTGCAGATCACCTTGTCGCCGGGCTTCCAGTCCGGATTCGAGGACTGTTCGACGGTCCCGGCGAAATCCACACCGGCAATCATCGGAAAGCGCCGCACCACCGGAGCCTTGCCGGTGATGGCGAGACCGTCCTTATAGTTGATGGTGGAGGCCTCGACCCGGACGGTGACATCGCCGTCCATCAGGTCCTTCTCGTCGAAATCCTTCAGCGCGACGCTCTGGCCGGCCTCGGCCTTGTCGATGACGATGGCTTTGAATGTGGACACGTCTATCTCCCGGTCATTCCGGGGCGCGTGCCAAGCACGCGAGCCCGGAATCCAGATACATGCTCATTGCTTGTCGCTGGATTCCGGGTCCGGCGCTATGCGCCGTCCCGGAATGACGACATTAAACGGCTTCGCGAAATTATGCAGCCGCCGCCTCGGCATGCCGTACCACCGGCTGTTCCTTGATCGGCAGATTGATCAGCGCGGACAGGATCCCGAGCGCAATGAACAGCCACCAGATCACATCGTAGGAGCCGGTTCGCTCGAACAGGAAACCGCCGAGCCATACGCCGACGAAACCACCGACCTGATGGCTGAAAAACGCAAAGCCGGCGAGCATCGTCAGCCAGCGCGTACCGAACATCAGCGCGACCAGCGCATTGGTCGGCGGGATCGTGGACAGCCAGAGCAGGCCCATCACCGCACCGAACACGATCGAGTTGGTGGCGGTCGCCGGCATCGAAATGAATATCGCGACCGCGACCGCGCGCAGGGCATAAATGATCGCGAGGATGTAGCGCTTCGGCATCACGTTCGACAGATAACCGGCGCTGATCGAGCCGACGATGTTGAACAAGCCGACGATGGCAATCACGATCGCGCCGAGATCGGCTGACAAGCCACGATCGACCAGATAGGCCGGCAGATGCACGGTCACGAAGAAGACCTGAAAGCCGCAGCTGAAATAGCCAATCACCAGCAGGACGAAGCTCGGATGCGTCAGCGCTTCGCGCAGCGCCGCACCGACGGACTGCTGCGCCGCACGCTGCGCCGGGGTTTCGACGACGCGCGGAATGGCGAGCGCCAGCGACAGCGGCAGAATGAACAGGATCACGCCGGCGAAGATGAGCAGCGTTGTCTGCCATGCCACGGCGGAGTTCAGCGCAACGGCCAGCGGCGAGAACAGGAACTGCCCGAACGAACCTGCGGCAGTGCCGACACCGAACGAGAAGGTGCGCCACTCCGCTGGCAGCAGCTTGCCGAATGCGCCGATGACCACCGTGAATGACGCGCCCGCAAGCCCGAACCCGATCAGCACACCGGCGGAGAGGTACAATTCACCCGGAGACTTGGCAAACACCATCCACCCAAATCCGATGGCGTAGAGCAGCGCACCGGTGGACAGCACCAGTACCGGTCCGAAGCGGTCGGCGATGGCGCCGACGAATGGCTGCGCGGCTCCCCAGATCAGCATCTGGATCGCGATTGCGAGCGCGAATACGTCGCGGCCCCAGCCGTTCGCAGTCGACATCGGGGTCAGAAAAAAGCCGAGCGTCGAGCGCGGCCCAAAGCCGAGCATCGCGACCAGACAGCCGCAAACGACGATGACCGGTATCGATTGCCAGGCGGCGCGCTGCAAACGCGCACTCATGACGCTGCTCCGGACGCGGCCACCACTGATGCAGATTGCCGCTTCACCGGCTCCTCAATGATCGGAAGATTGATGATCGCCGACGCGACGCCAAAAGCAATCGAAAGATACCAGACCAGATTATAGGAACCGGTCATCTCGAAGGCCACACCGCCAAGCCAGACGCCGAGAAAACCGCCGACCTGATGGCTGAAAAAGGCAAAGCCGAACAGCATCGCGAGCCAGCGCGTGCCGAACATCAACGCGACCAGACCCGAGGTCGGCGGCACGGTGGACAGCCAGGTCAGGCCGGTCGCGGCAGCGAACACCAGGGCCGACGTCGTCGACAACGGCACCGAAATGAAGACCGCGATCGATGCGGCACGCGCAAAATACAGGAACGCGAGGATATAGCGCTTCGGCATCTTGTTTCCGGCCCATCCGGCGGCAAGTGAACCGGCGATGTTGAACAGGCCGATGGTCGCGATCACCCAGCCGCCGACCTGCACCGACAGGCCGCGGTCGACGAGATAGGCCGGCAGATGCGCGGTGATGAAGGCGAGTTGGAAACCGCATGTAAAGAAGCCGAGCACCAGCAGCACATAGGAGCGGTGGGCGAAGGCCTCCGACAGCGCGTGTTTCAGCGACTGCGGCGCGTCGACGCCGTGCACAGCTTTGGTACTGGCGGGCCGTGTTGCAAGCGCGAGCGAGAACGGGATCACCAGCAGAACGGCAGCCGCGAAGACGAGCAGCGCCACCTGCCAGCCGTAACCCGCGATCAATGCGGCACCGAGCGGCGCGAACAGGAATTGCCCGAAGGATCCTGCGGCCGTGCCCGCACCGAAAGCGAACGAGCGCATATGCTCGGGAACGAGTTTGCCGAGCGCCGCCACCACGAGATTGAACGAGCAGCCCGAGAGACCAAAGCCGACCATCACACCGACGGTGATGTTGAAGGAAAGCGGCGTGGTCGAATAGACCATCAGGACGAGGCCTGCCGCGTATAGCAAAGCGCCGCCACACAGAACGCGCAGCGTGCCGAACCGGTCGGCGATCGCGCCCGCGATCGGCTGGCCGAGACCCCAGAGCAAGTTCTGCACGGCGAATGCGAGCGCGAAGACGTCGCGTCCCCAGCCATTGGTCTCGCTGACCGGCTGCATGAACAGGCCGGTCGCGGAGCGCGGCCCGAAGGTGATCAGTGAAATCGCGCAGCCCGCCAGAATGACGATCAGCGGCGTGCGCCACGTCATCGATGAAGCGCCGGAGGCACCCGCCGTGTTGTCTGCCATCGATAGCTACCCGGAAAGCCTTGCGGCGCGATGCCGCATCGGACGGGACCATAGAGACGCGCCTGCCCCGGCCCTAACGAAACTTGGTGATGGAGCCTATCCGTTTCGCTCATGGCTCGCCCACCTCCTGAGGTGTCCGGCGTCGCATCGTGTACACTGCGAAAGAATCGCTATGGGGAGGCTCTGTTCATGACCAACATTCAACTCGCATTCCGGCGCGCTGCCTGTGCCGGCCTGCTGTTCGCCGGCGCCACGATATTCGCTGGAACCTTGAGCCCGGCAGCTGCCCAGGGCACGGTTGCCCAGCGCGAGGCCTGCGAGGGCGACGCGTTCAAGTTCTGCAGCGAATTCATTCCGTTCGTGCACGCGATCGAGAATTGCCTGTCCAGGAACGTCCGCAGGCTCACGCCTGCCTGCCAGGTCCAGATGCGCGGCGGCACTTCGGCGCCCCGGCAGCGCCGCTGAGAGCGCATCTCTTCAAAAATCGGGAACGCCGAAGCGGCGGTTCTTGACCGGACGGACGTGGTCTTTGACTGCGGATCGTTGGGAGCCCCGCATACCTGCGTCGACGGCGCAGAGCCGCTCGGCATTTTCGCACTAGCGCGATTTTAGCGTTGGTGGTATAGTTCTTTTGCTCGGATTGAGAATAACGATCCGGTGATCTGACCCGGCAATAGAACCGGCGACGTTGCGCCGGCAGTTTTCGTACCTAGATATGCTCAGATTGAGCATATACGTGAGTGGGAGGCAAACATGCCGCTCCTTGAATTGCAGGGCCCTGCCAACGGACTGCCGCCGATTCCGGCGCCGCGACCTGTTGCGTCGAACGCGGCTGCCCGCAAGTTCGGCGTCCTCCCGATGCCGAAGCTGGAATGGAACGAACAGGTCGCGCGCGAGACCGCGCATCTGTACGAGCGCATCAAGACCGTCATTCCCGCGGTCGAATGGCCGGTCTTCGCGCCCTATGTGAAGGCGATCAACGCGCTGAAGCGCGAGCGCAATGCCGTGATCCTCGCGCACAACTACCAGACGCCCGAAATCTACAATTGCGTTGCCGATTTCGTCGGCGACTCGCTGCAGCTCGCGCGCGAGGCGGCCAAGGTGAAGGCCGACGTCATCGTGCAGGGTGGCGTGCATTTCATGGCCGAGACCTCGAAGATCCTGAGCCCGGAAAAGACCGTGCTGATCCCGGACATGCGCGCGGGTTGTTCACTTGCCTCCGCCATCACCGGCGAGGATGTGCGGTTGCTGCGCGAGCGCTTCCCGGGCGTGCCCGTCGTCGTCTACGTCAACACCTCCGCAGAGGTGAAAGCGGAGAGCGATATCTGCTGCACGTCATCGAATGCGCTGCAGGTGGTGGAAAGCCTTGGCACCGACAAGGTCATATTCCTGCCCGATCAGTATCTCGCGAAATATGTCGCCTCGCAGACCGACGTGAAGATTATCGCCTGGACCGGCGCCTGCGAAGTGCATGAGCGCTTCACCGGCGACGAACTGCGCATGTATCGCGAAAGCGATCCGAACCTGCAGATCATAGCGCATCCGGAATGCCCGCCGGATGTGATCGCCGAAGCCGACTTCACCGGCTCGACCGCGCACATGATCGACTGGGTCCGCAACAAGCGTCCGAAGCGCGTGGTCATGGTCACCGAATGCTCGATGGCCGACAACGTGCAGGCCGAATTGCCGGACGTGCAGTTCGTGCGCCCGTGCAACCTCTGCCCGCACATGAAGCGGATCACGCTGCCGAAGATTCTTGAGAGCCTCGTCTACATGAAAGAGGAAGTCGTGATCGATCCGGTCATCGCGCAAAAGGCGCGCCGCTCGGTCGAGCGCATGATCAACCTGAAGAACTGAGGATGAGAGCCATGCTCAATCCGCTGCGCCGCTTCGATGCCTCGACTTCGGCTTCGTCCCTCTACTGTCCCGACGCGTTCATCTCGCCGCTCGAGATCGACGACGCGGTGACGCGTGCGCTCGCCGAAGACCTCGGCCGGGCCGGCGACATCACCTCGGTTGCGACCGTGCCGGAGGATGCGCAGGCGCGCGCCATCGTGGTCGCGCGTGCGCCGGGCCGCATTGCGGGCCTTCCGCTGGTCGAGGCGGTCATGCGCAGGCTCGCGCCCGGTGCGCAGATCGTGCCGCATGCGCGCGATGGCGATGCTGTCGCAAGGAAGACCGCGCTGATGACGGTGACCGGCAACGCGCGCGCCGTGCTGGCGGCCGAACGCACGGCTCTCAATTTCGCGGGCCACCTCTCAGGCGTCGCCACCGCCACGGCCTCGCTTGTCGAGACGCTCAAGGGCACCGATACGCGTCTCGTCTGCACCCGCAAGACCACGCCCGGCTTGCGCGCGCTGCAGAAATATGCCGTACGCTGCGGCGGCGGTTTTAACCACCGTTTCGGCCTGGATGACGCGGTGCTGATCAAGGACAATCATATCGCGGTTGCCGGCGGCATCCGCGCGGCGCTGAAACGCGCAAAGTCCGTCGTCGGTCATCTGGTCAAGATCGAGATCGAGGTCGACACACTCGCCCAGCTCCGCGAGGTGCTCGATACCGGGCTTGCCGATGTGTTGCTCGTCGACAATTTCACCGTGCCGATGCTGAAGGAAGCAGTGGCACTGGTCGGCGGGCGGCTCGTGATCGAAGCCTCGGGCGGCATCACGCACGACAACGCCGCTGAGATCGCGGCGACCGGCGTCGATTATGTCTCCTCAGGCGCCATCACGCATTCCGCACCCAATCTCGATATCGCGCTGGATATCGAGGTCTGATTGGTCATGCGCGGGCTTGCCCCGCGCATCCATCGTCTTCGCTTGATGGATTGCCGGATCAAGCCTGGCAATGACAACGCGACGCGAGTTCCCTACCCGCCCGGCAGATTGATCGGTTCGACCGGATCGAAGATCGAGCGCCGCACTGGCGCTGCGGATTCCACGTCAGCGCGTCTGTCGCCGCCCCTCTTTTCCGGCGCTGCGGGCGAAGCGTCGCGTTTGATCGAGCCGGTCACTTCGAGCCGATCTCCCCAGACCGGAATCTCTTCGCCATCGCCCCAGCGCTTCGGCCGATAGAAGATGTGGACGCCAAGCTTGGTATGCTTGGTCATCGTGCGCACCCACCATGGATTGACATAGGTCGCGTGGTAATGCGTGGCCTTGCCGACTTCCGGCAGCCAGAACTTGCCGTCGAGCGCGTCGTCGGCGATACGCGTCGCGATCTCCCAGCGTGGCTGATCGCGCACCACATCCTTGTGGTTATCGCAGGCGAAGGTGAACTGGCAGGCAAGATGCCGGTGCGCGTTCTGGTAGACGACGTCGCAGACATTGCCCGGGTAATATCCGGAGAAGGCCCGGTTCAGGATGACTTGCGCCACCGCCATCTGCCCGCGCTCCACTTCGCCGCGCGCCTCGAAATAGATCGCGTTGGCAAGGCACCTGGCGTGTTTACCGCGCGAAGCCCCCACGAGACTGAGCCGTTCGGCCGGCGTGCGCGGGCGCTTGCCTTCGCCGGTGACTTCACCCTTCGGAGCGATGGTCTCACCACCTTTTTCGGTCTCGGTATCTGGGACTGGATCAAGCGCCGCGCGCTTGATCTCGGTATCGACATGCGGCGGCGCGAGCACGGTCGGAACCTCGTCGGGCTCCCACGCCTCCCAGCTGTTGCGGCCGACGCCAAGCTCGCGCGTACCGAAGAAGATGCGGCTCTGCGACGTAGGCTTTACGTAGCTCGCAAGCTTCTCGGCCGCTGCCGCGTTGAAACGATCGTCCGCCTTCTCAGGCGCCGGCGGCACGACCTCGGCTATCGCCGGCACGGGCGCGGGCGCGGCGTCGTCAACGGCTTCAGGCGCAGCGGAGGGCTCGGGCGCAATCTGCACGATCTCATGCGGCGGCTCGGCTGCGGGCGCATCGGGCACCGGCGCTAAGTCCGCAACGGCGGGGGCCGGTTGCGGCGCGCTGGGGACCGGCGCTTCGGCGGCCGGCGCTGCCGAAGGCACGATCGGACCTAGGAGATCGGCGCGCTGCGATTCGAGATCGGCGGTCTCTGCCGCGGGCATACGCGTGGCGGCGGCAAACTGCCTGGCCTCGCTCTTCACTTGATTGAGGTGCACGGCCGCAAGCCCTGCCCGGCGCACCGGCTTTGCGGGAGTGGCAACCGCGGGAACTGCGGCGACGGACACTTCAGCCTCGACCATCGCAACAGGCGCGGGAGCCGGATCGGCGGGCTTGGCCGCAACCATGGCAGGCTTGCGAGGACCGAGGCCGAGCGTGCGTTTCGCCAGCGTCTCCTGCCCTGCGGCAATACCCGCTTGGCGCAGCACCTTGTCCGCAACCGATTCGGCTGGCGCCGCGACCACCACCGGCTTGCGCGGACCCATCCCGAGCGTGCGCTTCGCCTGTGTCTCCTGCCCCGCGGCAATACCCGCCCGGCGCAGCACCTTGTCCGCAACCGGTTCGGCTGGTGCCGCGACCACCACCGGCTTGCGCGGACCCGTCCCGAGCGTGCGCTTCGCCTGTGTCTCCTGCCCCGCGGCAATACCCGCCCGGCG
>CAZIKZ010000014.1:0-11131 GCA_964539845.1 uncultured Hyphomicrobiales bacterium | reverse complement strand
CAGCACCTTGTCCGCAACCGGTTCGGCTGGCGCAGCGACCACCATCGGCTTGCGCGGACCCAGTCCAAGCGCGCGCTTGGCACGCGTAACCTGCCCCGCGACGAGGCCGGCGCGGCGATAGATCGGTGCGGGTGCAGCTTCGCCGGTCCTGATCTGTAACGGCGCTGTCCGGTCGCCTTTCGGAAGAGCCGGCTCCGCTGCCGTTGCTGCCGCCGGAGGCGGTTGCGCCGACCGCTCCAC
Organism: uncultured Hyphomicrobiales bacterium; assembly: GCA_964539845.1. Classification (GTDB taxonomy): domain Bacteria; phylum Pseudomonadota; class Alphaproteobacteria; order Rhizobiales; family Xanthobacteraceae; genus Pseudorhodoplanes. Next base: position 10,891 of record CAZIKZ010000014.1, on the reverse strand, counting down.
GGGTGTCGGCTCCGCCATCGGCGGGCGGCTCACCATGTCCTTGGTCTTTGGCGGCTTTGACTGATCTTGCCGCGTCGGCTCCGGCGGCGCTGACTTCACATCCAGCTTGTCGCCCTTAAGCCTGCGGTCAACGACCGGAAAGTCATAAACCGGCGCCGTGATTTCAGGATCGATCGGCATATTCAGCGGGATCGAGCCCGTCGCTTCGAGTGCGCGCGGATCGAGCGCCGCAAGCTGCGTGAAGTAGGGATCTGGAATCGACGCACCGACCAGACGCGGAAAACTCAGGGAGGCAGCGTGGATGGTCCCGAAGGTGGAGGTGCGCACATGCGCACGCCAACGCTCGGCCACCGCCGGCTGACGTGCAATCAATGCGGCGAGATCCTGATGCCCGATCGAATTCGGCATCGCGATCACCACACAAAGTACGAGGCCGAAGGGACGGCGAAAGGCGCCCTTCGGCCTCCTAAGCGACGCTTTCATACTGACGCTCACGCAACGCAACCGACGCAACAAACGGAACAGAACGCAGCGGCGTGACGCGCCGCTCACGTAAAATTGTCGAAGTATCGTTGCGATCGGGTTAACCGTACGGATTCGCGTACGAGGCGTTTAGGGCCCGCTTACCATTCCGCGATGCTAACGTGGTAAACGATGTCTCAACGCAAGCGTTGGCTAGAACACGCTCGCTGGCGTTCCGGTGATGGTCTTCAGCGCCACCATCGCAACAACGCCGATGACAAGACCAAGGAGTCGCGCTTCCATGCTGATCATTGTGCCCGGCGCACCCTGACGGCGCAGGTAGCAGGCGAGATCGAAAATCGCCAATCCGATCAGCACCCAGAAATAAGGCTTGAGAAAAAACCGTCCGACTGAGGCCACACGGTGAGAATGATGCCCGCGCCGATGCCGATGGCCGCCATATAAACAAAGAAAATATGGTCGAGCCTCATGTCACGCGGAACCGTTCGCGGGGCCTCGTTTAACGCAAGGACCGTTGTCGTATGACGTCATTGCCGGGCTTGGCCCGGCAATGATCGTTCTTTGCGGGATCAATCACCGGCTCGGCGCTCGCGCGCCGGTCCGGTGATGACGAGAGCGCTTACATCTTTGCGCCGGCTTCCTTGAAGTATTTCTCGGCGCCCGGATGCCACGGGATTGTGGTGTTCTTGTTGGTCTGAGTATCGAGCACAATCGCTTTCGCTTCGCCATGCGCGAGCGCGATATCGTCGCGCTTTTCGAACAGCGTCTTGACGATGTCATAGACCTGCTTTTCCGGCATCTTGGCATCGGCGACCAGAATGTTCTGCACCACCGAAATCTTGTTGTCCTTGTCCTGCCCCGGATAGGTTTTGGCCGGGATCACGCCCTCGCTGTACATCCCGCCGTATTTGGCGTTCATCTTCTCGACCACGTCGGAATGGTCAACCAGCTTGAGCTTGACGCCAGGCGTCGCACCGAGATCGGTCACGGCCGCGGTCGGCAGACCTCCCACCCAGAAGTAAGCGTCGATCTTGCCGTCCTTCAGCGCATTGGTGGATTCGGCAACACCGAGCCGCTCGCGCTTCAGGTCCTTGTCGCGGTCGAGGCCCGCGGCCTCGATCACGCGGAACGCCATCACTTCGGTCGCACTTCCGGGTGAGCCGGTGGACACGCGCTTGCCCTTCAGGTCCGACATCTTATCGATGCCCTTGCCCTCGACCGACACCACATGCATGCGGTTCGGATAGAGCACCATCAGCGTCCGCAGTTCGACCGGATTGCCCTTGAACTTGTCTTCGCCCTTGAGCGCATCACGGGCGGCGTCGACCATCGTGAACGCAACTTCGCTCTGTCCCGTGCCGACGAGCTTGAGATTGTCGACTGAACCACCGGTGACGCGCGCGGTCGCCTGAATGCCCGGCAAGTGCTTCGACAGGACATTCGCCATGCCGCCGCCCATCGGATAATAGACGCCGCCGGTGCCGCCGGTGACGATGGCGATGTTCTGTTGCTGCGCCAGCGCAGCGCCGCCGATCATAACGCCCATAGCCGTACCAAGGGCAACCGCAAGCGCAAGACCCGTTCGTTTGGACATTCGGACTTCCTCCCTGTTGTCGGTTCGTTGATGCCGGTCTTATCGACCGGTCGCCTGAATCTCCGGCGCCGGCTGCAACCGCTGTTTCAATAATACTATGGCGAACAGCACGACGCCAATTCCGGCGGTGTAGCTGATGTCGCGGCCGATCACCGCTTCCACCAGCGCTTCCAGAAGGCTCGGGAACACCAGGAACAAGCCCGCGAGCGTCAGGAGCACGCGTTCGGCCACGGTCGCGCGGCGCAACGCCCAGCCCTGCGCGGCGCAGGCCAGTGCCGCAAGCCCGACCGCCACCTTTACGGTGATCAGCACGACATCGACCCAGCCTCCGCCGCCTGGCTGCAACAGGAGGCCAAGGCCGTGCGGGTCGAGCACGAATACGAACGGCACGAGAAAGGCCGGCAACGTGTATTTCCAGGCCTGCAGCGTGGTCTTGTAGGGATCGCCACCGGTGATCGCGGCCGCCGCGAACGGTGACAGAGCGGTCGGCGGCGAGACCTCCGACAGCACCGAGTAATAGAAGATGAACATATGCGCCGCGACCGCGGGCACACCGAGCTTGATCATCGCCGGCGCCGCAATCACCGCGCATATGATGTAAGAGGCCGTCACCGGAACGGCGAGGCCGATGATCCACACGATCAGCGCAGTGTAGATCGCGGTGAGAAGCAGCGACCCGCCTGCATAGTCGATCACGATCGATGAGAATTTCAGGCCGAGCCCGGTCAGCGTCACCACGCCGACGATGATGCCAGCGGTGGCGCAGGTGGTGGCTGCGGTGAGCGATTGCAGCGAGCCGTCAGCGAGCGCGCGCACGAGTTTCTTCGGCGTGATCGCTGTCTCACGCGTGAGGAAGCTCATCAGCATGGTCATGCCGGTGGCGTAGAGCACCGACGTTGTCGGCGAATAACCCCACAGCATGAACACCACGATCGAGATCAGCGAGATGAAATGAAACCAGTAACGGCGGGTCAATTCACCGAGCGAATGCTCCGGCACATAGGGTTCACCGCGCACGCCGTAGCGCTTGCCGTCCAGTTCCACCATGAAGAACAGCGACAGGTAGTAAAGGATGGTCGGTATCGTCGCCATCCAGATCACGTCGAGATAGCTGATCTTGAGGAACTCGGCGATCAGGAAGGCGGCAGCGCCGAGCACCGGTGGCGAAATGATCGCCCCGAGCCCGCCTGCGGCGAGAAGACCGCCGGCCGCGTTCTTTTCGAAGCCGGCCTTCTTCATCATCGGATAGGCGACGGCGCCGATGGTCACCGTGGTCGCGACGCCGGAGCCCGACGGCCCGCCGAGCAGGAAGGATGACAGCACCACCGTGCGTCCGGCGGCGTTCGGGCTCTTGCCCATCAACGTCATCGAGAAATCGATGAAGAACTTGCCGGCGCCGGATTGCTGCAGGAAAGCGCCGAAGATCGTGAACAGCACGATCAATGTCGCGGACACATCGACCGGAACACCGAAGATGCCTTCTAACGTGATGAACAGGTGCCCGACGAGCGCATCGAACCCGTATCCCCGATGGTTCCAGGGCGCCGGCAGATACGGGCCCGCCAGCGCATAAGCGATGAACAGCAGCGCGATGACCGGCACGATCGGGCCGATGGTGCGACGCGTCGCTTCAATCAGCAGAATGATAAAGACGACGCCGAGGATCACATCGGTGCGGTTCGGAGTCGTGGCTCGGTCGGTAAAGTCCTCACCACCGACAATCGCGTAAATGAGGATACCGACACACGTCAGACCGGCAATGACGTCCCACCAGCGAATGCGATCGCGGAAGCGTTTGGCGGCCGGGAACAGCAGGAAGGCAAGCAGCAGGACGAACGCGACGTGGGTGTAGCGCAACTCCTGGGTCGGGACGATCTCGTAGGCCGCGTACAGATGAAACAGCGACATCGCGACCGCGATCGCGGTGACGGTGGTGCCCGCCCAGCCCAGCAGCCGGTTGGTCACCCCCTCTTCCTGCTCGATGAATTCCTCGGCCTTGCGCAGCCGCTCGGACTCGATCGCATCCTGCGCGGAATCCGGCTTCGGTTCCTCGGCCATCCTTCCCCCCACACGTCTTTTTTTGTCGGTCCGCCCGCCCTGCCCGGTGGCCCGGCCTCCTTGTCCCGGCAGGCTAGCACGCAAGGGTTGACCGGGACACCCGGAAACAAGGTTCGGTTAACCATGCGGAAAGCGGCTGGCGGTAAGACTCTTCCTGACTTCGTGGAACGGGGACGGGAATGCTGGACACGTTGTGGGACCCAATCGCGCCGGCTCTCGGCATGCCCCTGGTCATCGGGCTGATCGCGATCATCGTTGTAATGACGGTCGCAACCCTGAGATTGCGGCGCCAGAACGCACGGCTGACGCTTGCTCTCAACAACACGCCGCAGGGCCTGTGCATGTGGGATCCGTCGGCACGCCTCCTGCTCTGCAACGACCGATACGTATCGATGTACAATATGTCCCCGGAGGTTGTGCGGCCTGGCCGCACGCTGCGGAACATCCTCAAGCATCGCGCCGACATCGGGTTGTTCACAGGCGACGCCGACACCTACATCGCCGACATCCTGAAGCGTGTCGCCGAAGGCACGGGCAATACGCGCAATTTCACGACCAGCGCCGGACGGGTGATCGCCGTATCCGAGCAGCCGATGCCGGACGGAAGCTGGGTCGCGACCCATCAGGACGTCACCGAGCAGCAATTGATCGAGAAGGAGCGCGCCGCGCATGTGCTCGAGGAAAAGCGCCGCGTCGTGGTCGAAGGCGCCATCACGGCGTTCCGGCAAAGCATGGACAGCGTGTTGCGCACGGTGAACGACAGCGCGGCATCGATGAAGCTGACTGCAAGCTCTCTGTTCGCGGCCTCCGGCCAGACCTCGCAGCGCGCCGAGAGCGCGGTTCAGGCCTCCAACGAAGCGTCGACCAATGTCGCGACCGCGGCCACCGCCGCCGACGAAATGGCCTCCTCCATCGGCGAGATCAGCCGCCAGCTGGTTCGGACCACCAACGCGGTCCGCCATGCCGTGGGCGAAGCCCAATCGACCAATGACGGGATCAAGGGCCTCGCGGACGCCGCCCAGAAGATCGGCGACGTGGTCGAACTGATCCGCACCATTGCCGGCCAGACCAACCTGCTGGCACTCAACGCCACCATCGAGGCCGCACGCGCCGGCGAGTCCGGCCGCGGATTCGCGGTGGTCGCGTCGGAAGTGAAGTCGCTCGCCGTGCAGACCGCAAAGGCGACCGAGGACATTTCCAACCAGATCCTGTCGGTTCAGGCCTCGACCGGCAGCGCGGTGGAAGCCATCGCCCGCATCAGCGACCGCATGCAGGAAATCGAACGCTTCACCTCCGCAGTCGCCGCCGCGGTCGAACAGCAGAACGCAGTAACCGGCGAGATTTCACATAACGTGTCGAGTGCGGCGAATGGCTCGCAGGAGATCGTCGTCGTCCTCGATCAGGTCGCGCGCGCGGCGACCGATACCCGCGCAACGGCCGAGACGGTGCTTCGCAGTTGCGGCCAGGTGGAACACGCGGTCGCCAATATGCGTGACGAAGTCGACAGTTTCCTGAAGAAAGTAGCAGTCTGACATGGCCAGTTTCGAGCGTATCGACGACCGCCCGCCGCTCAAGCCGACTGACGTGTATCGTCCGCGACTTGGCGGACAACGCGCGCCTCTGTCGAAAACGGCCATGTCGGAGCAACGCGCCTGGCGGGAGGCCGCAGCACAAGCCGCGGCGACGCCGCAGTCGGACCAGGCCGGCTAGGCCTGGCTCGCGACTTCCTTGCCGAGCGCCGCCTGCGCGGCCGCGAGACGCGCGATCGGTGTGCGGAACGGCGAGCAGGACACGTAATCAAGTCCCACCTCGTGGCAGAACGCGACCGATGCCGGGTCGCCGCCATGTTCGCCGCAAATGCCGACCTTGAGGTCCGGCTTCACCCGGCGGCCGCGCTCGACGCCCATCTTCACCAGTTCGCCGACGCCATCGCGATCGATCGACACGAACGGATCGACGGCCAGGATGCCGCGCGCCGTATAGGTGGCGAGGAAGCTCGCCGCATCGTCCCGGCTGATGCCGAAGCAGGTCTGGGTCAGGTCGTTCGTCCCGAACGAGAAGAATTCGGCGCCGCCATCACCTTCCGCGATCTTGTCCGCCATGAGTGACGCACGCGGCAGTTCGATCATCGTGCCGACCTGATACGCGAGCGTCACGCCCTTCTCCCGGGAGACAGCTTCGGCCATCGCATCGATCCGGGCCTTGACGATATCGAATTCCATGCGAGTCGCGATCAGCGGTATCATCACCTCCGGCACCACGGGCTTGCCGGTTTTCGCGGCAGCCTCGGCCGCCGCCTCGAAGATGGCGCGCGCCTGCATTTCCGCAATTTCCGGATAGGCGATGGCAATGCGGCAGCCGCGGAAGCCCAGCATCGGATTGAACTCGGCAAGCTCGGCGGCGCGATGCTTGATCTTCTGCGGCTCTGTGCCGAGTGCTTTTGCGACTTCGGCAATCTCGGCATCGCCGTGCGGCAAGAATTCATGCAGCGGCGGATCGAGCAGACGGATCGTGACCGGCAGCCCTTGCATGATCTCGAACAACTCAGCGAAGTCGCTCCGCTGCATCGGAAGGATCTTGGCAAGTGCGGCGCGGCGCGCTTTTTCCGTGTCGGCGAGGATCATCTCACGGACCGCGAGGATGCGATCGGCATCGAAGAACATATGCTCGGTACGGCAGAGCCCGATCCCCTCCGCGCCGAACTTCAACGCGGTGCGGGCGTCGCCTGGCGTATCGGCGTTCGCACGCACGCCGAGCGTACGCACCTTGTCGGCCCATGCCATCAAGGTGCCGAACTCGCCCGAGAATTCCGGCTCGATCATGCGGACCTGCCCCAGCAGCACCTGACCGGTCGAACCATCGATGGTGACGATGTCGCCCCGCTTCAGAGTCTGGCCCGCGACGCTCATCGTGCCGACGTTGTAATCGATACGGATCGACCCCGTCCCCGAAACGCAGGGCTTGCCCATGCCGCGTGCCACCACGGCAGCATGAGAGGTCATGCCACCGCGGGTGGTGAGGATACCTTCGGCGGCATGCATGCCGTGAATGTCTTCGGGGCTGGTCTCGACACGGACGAGAATAACCTTGCGGCCCTTTGCCTTCAGTTCTTCCGCGTCTTCCGATGAGAACACGATCTCGCCCGACGCCGCGCCGGGAGACGCCGGCAGCCCGATCGCGATAATCTTGCGCTCGGCCTTGGGGTCGATGGTCGGATGCAGAAGCTGTTCGAGCGAACCGGGATCGATCCGCATCACGGCTTCCTCTTCTGTAATCAAGCCTTCGCTTGCCAGCTCGACCGCGATCTTGAGCGCGGCCTTGGCGGTGCGCTTGCCGGAGCGCGTCTGCAGCATCCAGAGCTTGCCCTGCTCGATGGTGAATTCGAGATCCTGCATGTCGCGGTAATGCTTCTCGAGCGCGCCATAGATGCGCGTCAGTTCCGCGAAGGGTTTCGGCATCGCGCTTTCGAGCGACGGCTTGTCGGAGCCTGCCTCCTTGCGCGCGGATTCGGTGATCTCCTGCGGGGTACGGATACCGGCAACGACGTCCTCGCCCTGGGCGTTGATCAGAAACTCGCCGTAGAGTGTTTTCTCGCCGGTCGACGGATTGCGGGTAAAGGCGACGCCGGTTGCGGAATCGTCGCCCATGTTGCCGAACACCATGGCCTGCACATTGACCGCGGTACCCCAGCTTTCCGGGATGTTGTGCAGACGCCGGTAGGTCTTGGCGCGCGCATTCATCCACGAACCGAACACGGCGCCAATCGCACCCCAGAGCTGTTCCTTTGCATCCTGCGGGAACGGACTGCCGCTCTCCTCCTGAACCTTCTGCTTGTAGAGGCCGACCAACTTCTGCCAATCCTCGGCGGTCAGTTCGGTGTCGAGACTGTAACCGTTGGCATCCTTGTGCTCGGCCAGGATGTCTTCGAACATGTGATGTTCGATGCCGAGCACCACGTCCGAATACATCGTGATGAAGCGGCGATAGGAATCGTAGGCGAAACGGCGGTCGCCGGACTTCGCGGCCAGCGCCTCGGCGGTCTCATCGTTGAGGCCGAGATTGAGCACCGTATCCATCATGCCGGGCATCGATGCGCGGGCGCCCGAGCGCACCGAGACGAGCAGCGGATTGGTCGTGTCACCGAAGCCCTTGCCGGTCACCCGGCCAATCTCGGAGAGCGCGGCATCGACCTCGCCGGTCAGTTCCTTCGGATAAGCCTCACCATGCGCATAGTAATAGGTGCAGAGCTCGGTGGTGATGGTGAAACCGGGCGGGACCGGCAGACCCAGATTGGCCATCTCGGCGAGGTTCGCACCCTTGCCGCCGAGCAGGTTTTTCATGTCCGCCTTGCCTTCGGCCTTGCCGCCGCCGAAGCCGTAAACCCATTTCGTCATCACCGACGTCCCAATCAGAGAAAGCCTGAAAACCGGCCATCCGGGCCGGTTCTTGACCGTTTTCCGCATTCGATTCAACCGCGACGAAAGAGGTGCCGCGGGGCTGGTTCAGGCTGGACAAATCCTAGCGGAAAAGCCCGAGCCCCAAGAGACCGATCGCGATCAGGTAGATCGCGACAATGAAATTCAGCAGCCGTGGCATGATCAGGATCAAGATGCCGGCAGCCAGCGCAATAATCGGCTGCAAGTGTCCGATGGTGATCGTCATTTCAGTCTCCGTTGAGTCGAGAGATGGAGTGAGAAAGAAGCAAATGCCGGGACAGGTTCCAAACGATATTGGCGGTGGGTTATCCCCGCGTGGATCTTGACTCGCTGCGGCCCGCACGGTCCGCTCGACGGTTCGTTTCAGCCTGAACACGGGAAGACAACATGCCGACTCTCAATGCACCGGCGCGCGTCACATTTCTGATTTCGCTGGCGCTCGCGATCATCGCCCTGCTCGGCGCATTGGTCATCATTCCGGTCATCACCCAATATGCCTTCTGGCTCGCGATCCTGGCCTACATTGTGCTTGCGCTCGGCGTCATCATGAAGGGCATGTAGGGCAGCGAAATCTATCCCTCGATCTTGGAAAAATCGGCGACGGTGCGGGTGGCTTCGCGGATCCGGTTGAGCAGGATCAGCCGGTTCGCACGGAGTCCCTTGTCGTCCGCATTCACGGTGACCTTGTCGAAGAATGCGTCGACCGCGGGGCGCAGCTTTGCCATCGCAGCCATAGCGCCGGCAAAATCCTCACGCGCGTAAGCTTCGCTCGCTTCCGGCGCGATCGACACCATCGCCTGCGCGAGCGCCATCTCTTCGGGCTCTTTCAGGAGCGCCGGATCGGGGTCGCCGGCATAGCTCGTCCCGTCTTTCTTCTCCTCGATCCGCAGGATGTTGGCGGCGCGCTTGGTGCCGGCGAGCAGATTCTTGCCGTCGTCGGTTTCGAGGAATTTGGCGAGTGCCTCAACGCGGCGGACGATGGTGACGAGATCGTTCTGATCCTCGACCGCAAGCACGGCGTCGGCGAGATCGTGCCGCGCACCCTGCTCGCGCAACTGCACTTTCAGACGGTCGGCGAAGAAATCGCGCAGGTCCGCCCCGGTCATCGCATCGTAGCTCATGCGCAATCCAGACAAGTCGTCCTTGCCGGTCGCCGCCTCGCCGACGAACTCCTTCATGAAGGTCTTGCCCTGCTCGAGGTAGCCTTCGGTCGCGAGTGCAATCAGTTCTGCAAGGTTGAGCCGCAGATTGTTCGACAGGATGATGCGGATGACGCCGAGCGCCGCACGCCGCAGCGCGTAGGGATCCTTCGACCCGGTCGGCTTTTCATCGATCGCCCAGAAGCCGACCAGCGTATCGATCTTGTCGGCGAGCGCGACCGTGATCGCGACCGGATCGGAGGGCACGAGATCGCTCGGACCGACCGGCTTGTAATGATCCTCGGACGCACGCGCGACGGCATCGTCTTCGCCTTGCGCCAGCGCGTAGTATTTCCCCATCAAGCCCTGCAATTCGGGGAATTCGCCGACGACTTCGGTGAGCAGGTCGGCCTTCGCGAGCATGGCTGCGCGCGCGGCCTTGCCGGGATCGGCGCCGACCATCGGCGCCAGCAAACCCGCGAGCCGCTTGATGCGTGCGATCCGCTCGGCCTGGGTGCCGAGCTTCTGATGGAAGACGATCTGCGCGAATTTCGGCAGCCGGTCTTCCAGGCGCGTCTTGAGATCGGTCTCGTAAAAGAATTTCGCGTCCGACAGCCGAGCGCGGATGACACGCTCGTTGCCCGCAACGATCGCCTTGCCGCCGTCGACCGCCTCCATGTTGGAGACAAGGACGAATTTGTTGACGAGCTTGCCGCTCCGCGGATCGCGCACCACAAAGCATTTCTGGTTGGCGCGGATGGTGGTGCGGATCACTTCCGGCGGAATACTGAGGAAGCTTTCATCGAACGAAGCCATCAGCACCACCGGCCATTCGACGAGTCCGGCGACTTCCTGCAACAGGCCGGCGTCTTCAACCAATTCATAGCCTTGTGCGAAAGCGAGATTCTTCGCTTCGGTGAGAATGATCTCCTGCCGCCGCGCCGGATCGACGATGACCTTCGCCTTCTCCAGCCTGGTCATCCAGTCATCCTGGCGGCGCACTTCGATCGCGCCCGGCGCGAGGAAGCGATGACCGTAGGTGACGTTGCCGGATGTCAGACCCCCGAGTTCAAACGGCACGACCTGCGGGTCTTCGGTTTCCGGCCCGAACGTCGCGACGATAGCATGCAGCGGCCGCACCCAGGACAGCGCACCGGGATGCGCGGACGCTGCTCCCCAGC
>CAZIKZ010000013.1:0-27985 GCA_964539845.1 uncultured Hyphomicrobiales bacterium | reverse complement strand
CGGAAAGCATGAAGGGCCGCCCCGGATCAAGGCCTTTCAGCAGCGTCCAGTCGAAGGGCTTCCCCAGCCCGCCGGGACGGGTGGCGTCCTTCGGGGCGCGCGCGTCGAACAAGACCCAGTCCGCCACCGCTGCATAGGCCGGAATAGCGTCCAGATCGGTCAGGGTCTCCAGCGGGATCGCTTTCATGACCGGAAGGCCGAAACGCGCTTTCAGCGCGGCAACCCGCTCCGGGGTCTCGTGGCCGTGGAGCTGGAGCAGATCAGGCTTCAGCGCGCCCATGATCGCCGCATGGGTCGCATCGTCGGCGTCGACCGTCAGAGCGACCTTGCGCGCCCGGCCCTCCACGCGCGCACCAAGCTCGCGTCCAAGATCGAACGAGACATGGCGCGGGGACGGCGGAAAGAACACGAAGCCCACAAAGTCCGCCCGCTCGTCCAGCGCAGCCTCAAGGGCCTCGGCTGTGCGAAGACCGCAAATTTTGGTCAAAGTGGTCATGTTTCGGCGGTTCTACAGCGCCGGGCCCGCTTTGTCTGCCCTCAGGCCGACAGCGACGTCCAGACCAGCATCGCGGCCGCGATATCCTCGATCGCGGTTCCGACCGATTTGAACAGTGTGATCTGCGAGGCAGAGGTGCGGCCCTTCACCTTGCCGCGGGTCAGATCGAAGAGATCGCCCTTGATCGCTTTCGCATCAATGATCTTTTTCTTGAGCGGGACGACGATGTCGCCGGCCTCCTTGGCCGCGCCTGCGTGCGTATCGACGAAAATCCGAGCGCGCTTGACCGCCTGGTCGTCGGCCTCGCGCATCTTTGGTGTGAAGCCGCCGACCAGATCGAGATGCGCGCCCTTCTTGAGCCACGCGCCCTTGATCAGCGGCTCCACCGAAAGCGTCGCGCAGGACACGATATCGGCGTCTTGCACCGCTTCTTCCACCGTCTCCGCGATATCGACCTCAATACCGGCAACGGCGATCCCGAAGCCAAGAGATACTGCGCGTGCGCGCGTGCGGTTCCAGAGTGTGACCCGCTTGATCGGGCGAACGCTGAGATGCGCACGAATGAGATGTGGCGCAAGCGTGCCCGCACCCACCATTGCAAGATGCGATGCGTCTTCTCGTGCAAGATATCGCGCGGCCAGCGCAGAAGCGCAGGCTGTCCGCCAGGCAGTGAGCGCGCGACCATCCATCATTGCGAGCGGTTCACCCGTCTCGCCGGAGAGCAAAAGATATTGACCATACACCGATGGCCGCTGTGTCTTGGCGTTGTCCGGAAACACGGTGACGATCTTGCAGCCGACATAGCGCTCGCCGTCCGCCTTCCAGGCCGGCATCAACAGGAGCGTCGCGTCGGTACCCGCGGTCGGGATCGTGTGATGATGGCGGACCGGAACCACAATCTCGGATCGGAACGCTTCGTAGAGCGCGTCGATCAGCGCCCGATAGGTCAGGACATTCTGGATATCGTCGGCAGAGACGATGCGCATGGCGCCCCTGACTTAGCCGTTCGCGGGCCGACGATAGGCAAGGCGCGCGGTCTCGATCGGAACCGGCGGGTCGAAGCTGTCGTTGAGCTTTGCGTTCAGGGTTTCGATCTCGCGGCGCAGCGCCATGACATCGGCGTCGCGACGGCGCGCCGCGCGGCGATAGTCCGACTGACGCAGCCACGCGGCGATACCGCCGATAATCACGCCAAGGATCACGAGCACGAAAACCAGCACGAACAGCGGAACGCTGACCGAAGCGGCCGGCGACGTCGCGCTGAACGGATCGAAGGACACAGTCACGACCTCCCGGTTCGCGACCGCGAACATCAGGATCACGATCGCGAGCGGCACGAGGATCAGCCAGAAAGCGAGCTTGCGGAGCATCGGTTTGTCCATTGACCGCTAATCCAGGAGCCGCCCGAAGGACAGGATCCGGATTCATAGCCACAGCTGGAGTTTACGAATTCCGGGTTCGTTCGCCTACCTTGGCGCCCCGGAATGACGAAACGTCACGCGTCGTCCCGGTTGAGCCGCTCGCGCATTTCCTTGCCGGTCTTGAAGAACGGCACGGATTTCTTCTCGACCGAGACATGCTCGCCGGTCCGCGGATTGCGGCCGGTGCGGGCGGGGCGATGCTTCACCGAGAACGCTCCGAAGCCACGCAACTCGACACGGTCTCCGCGCGCGAGCGCCGCCGTGACTTCGTCCAGGATCGCGTTGACGATGTTCTCCACGTCCCTCTGATAGAGGTGCGGATTCTGTCCCGCGATCTTTGTAACCAAATCAGACTTGATCATCCGCGCCGCCCGGTATGCGCTTCGGTGTGCTCGGCCACCCCACAGGCTGACCGTCCGCCGCTCAATTGACGGGTGAAGGGTGCCAAAGCGCCAGCAGACCGTCAAGATTAAGCCGCTCCACGGCCGCAAAGGCGCCTGACTGCTCCAGGCTCCGCGCAAAACCATCGAGCCCTACCGCATTGAGCAGTGAAACCGCGGTCAGATGGAGGAACGAAAACTCCGAGAACCGCGGGCGCAGGCTGAAATTGCGGACCGGGGTCTTCGGGTCGATTCCCTTCTCCTTGGCGAGCCAGGCAATGGCGGCCTGCTCGTCGCCGAGTTCATCGATCAGCTTCAGCTTGATGGCCTGCCGGCCGGTGAAGACGCGGCCGTCCGAAACCGTGGCCAAGGCTTCGCCATCAAGGCTGCGCCGCTTGCCGACCAGATCCTTGAACCAGTCATAGGAGTCCATGACGATCGAGGCGAGCGCGGCGCGTGCTTCGGGCGATGTCGGCTCGAAGCCATTGGGCGCAGCCTTGAGCGGCGAGGATTTCACGTCCTCGACCTTGACGCCGACGGTCTTCAGCAGGTCGGTAAAGTTCGGATACTGGATCAGCACACCGATGGATCCGACCAGCGACGCGCTCTGCGCGATAATGTGGTCGGAGGCCAGTGCGGCGATATAGCCACCCGAGGCACACAGCCCGTCGACCACGACCACCATCGGCTTCTTGGCCTTCAGGCGCACGAGGGAGTCATAAAGCTGTTCCGACCCGGCCGTGGTGCCGCCGGGACTGTCGATGTGGACGATCACAGCCCTAGCGTTCGAATTGGCCAGACGTTCGATCGCCTCGACCCGCGCCTGATTGCCGCGGATCAGCCCCGAGATGGTGACACGCGCGATCGCGCCGGAGGTTCCACTCGTGAACGCAGCCTGCCGTGTCATCGCGGCGACGGCCGCAATGGCGGCGATGACGACAAGAACCGTCAGCACGCGCCAGAAGGTCAGTTTCCGCCGCAGCCGGCGGCGATCCACGATCTGGTCCGCGTCGAGCGGCCGAGAATCGAGCGACATGGTTTCGCTCCCATTTGATTCGAATGAGGTCAAAGTGTCATTCCGGGGCGCGGCCGAAGGCCGGGAACCCGGAATCCAGACACAACCACAACGCTTGTAGCTGGATTCCGGGTCTGGCGCTTCGCGCCATCCCGGAATGACCGGTGGGTTATTTAGTCGGGCAATCATTCACATTTGGCAAATCGCTGCGGCAAAAAGATGAACCCCCGGCGCGGGCCCGCGCCGGGGGTTCTGATTTCATTTCTCTGTCATCATGCCCGGCCTTGAGCCGGGTATCCATCTTCTTCGCGTGATGGATTGCCGGGTCAAGCCCGGCAATGACATCAAAGTTACTCCGCCTTCTCCTTGTCGCCCGCGCGCTTGAGCGCGGTGCCGAGAATGTCGCCGAGCGTCGCGCCGGAATCGGAGGAGCCGTATTGCGCGATGGCTTCCTTCTCTTCCTGCATTTCCAGCGCCTTGATCGACACCTGCACCTTGCGCGACTTGCGGTCGAACTGGGTGACGCGGGCATCGACCTTCTGGCCGGCCTGGAAGCGCTCGGTACGCTGGTCGCCGCGGTCGCGGGCGAGATCGGCACGGCGGATGAAGGTCTCGAGATCGGTACCGGCGATCTTAACGTCGAGGCCGCCTTCCTTCACGTCGGTGACTTCGCAGGTCACGACGTCGCCCTTCTTCAGGTCGCCTGCAGCACCCTCTTCCATCGGGTCGCTGGCGAGCTGCTTGACGCCGAGTGAGATGCGTTCCTTCTCGACGTCAACGTCGAGAACGGTCGCCTTCACCATGTCGCCCTTCTTGTACTCGTCGATCACCTGCTCGCCCGGACGCTTCCAGTCGAGGTCGGACAGATGGACCATGCCGTCGACGTCGCCATCGAGGCCCAGGAACAGGCCGAACTCGGTCTTGTTCTTGACTTCGCCTTCGACGATCGATCCGGGCGGGTGCTTCTCGACGAAAACCTCCCACGGATTGCGCATGGTCTGCTTGAGACCGAGCGAAATCCTGCGCTTGACCGGATCGACTTCCAGGATCTGCACTTCGACTTCCTGTGAGGTCGAAACGATCTTGCCCGGATGGACGTTCTTCTTGGTCCAGGACATTTCGGAAACGTGAATCAGGCCTTCGATGCCCGGCTCCAGTTCCACGAATGCGCCGTAGTCCGTGATGTTGGTGACGCGTCCGGTAAAGCGGCCGCTGATCGGATACTTCGCCTCGATGCCCTGCCACGGATCGTCGAGCAGCTGCTTCATGCCGAGCGAGATGCGGTGGGTTTCGTGATTGATCTTGATGATCTTCACCTTCACCGACTGGCCGATATTGAGCACTTCGGTCGGGTGATTGACACGCCGCCAGGCGATATCGGTGACATGCAGAAGACCGTCGATGCCGCCGAGATCGACGAAGGCGCCGTAATCGGTGATGTTCTTCACCACGCCGTCGATGACCTGACCCTCTTCGAGGTTCTGCACGAGTTCCTGACGCTGCTCCGCGCGGGTCTCTTCCAGCACGGTGCGGCGGGACACGACGATGTTGCCGCGGCGCCGGTCCATCTTCAGGATCTGGAACTGCTGCGGCGCATTCATCAGCGGAGTCACATCGCGGATCGGACGAATGTCGACCTGCGAACGCGGAAGGAAGGCCACCGCGCCGTCGAGATCGACGGTGAAGCCGCCCTTGACCTGATTGAAGATGGTGCCCTGCACCTTCTCCTGGTTCTTGAAGGCGCCTTCGAGCTTGCCCCAGCTCTCTTCACGGCGCGCTTTGTCGCGCGACAGGACCGCCTCACCGAGCGCGTTCTCAACACGCTCCAGGTAAACCTCGACCTCGTCGCCGATCTTGATTTCGTTGCCGCGGCCGGGTCCGGTGAATTCGCGCAACTGCACGCGGCCTTCGGTCTTCAGTCCGACGTCGATGATCGCGACGTCCTTTTCAATGCCAACGACTGTTCCCTTGATCACCGAGCCTTCATGCAGGTTTCCCTGGGTAAAGGACTCTTCAAGCATCGCGGCAAAATCTTCACGCGAGGGATTAACGGCAGTTTGGGCCATGAAGTCTCCTGATTGCGAGCGCCGGATTGGAGTGAGGGTGTTCCGAACGGACGGGCCAAAGGTCCCGCAAGACCTTTGACACCACCCCAAAGGGGCAGGCCGGCGCGTGAAGCCGTTCGTACGGAACGTTGATTGCTTGTCCGAAGCCTCCGGAAGAGGTGGTCGGAGCGGGCTGAGCCTCCAGCATCGAAGGGCGGTTAAGCCGGCCTTCGGCCCGCTCGGACGGCCTCGACAACGTCGATGGCGGCCCGGACGGTTGCGTCTATACCCAAATGCGTGGTTTCCAGCAAGTACGCATCGGGTGCAGGCTTCAGGGGGGCGACCGCCCGGTTCATGTCGCGGTCGTCGCGAGCCTTGATGTCGGCCAGCACTGCGGCCTCATCCACGGTCTCGCCGCGGCCCCGCAGTTCCAGGATGCGGCGCCGGGCGCGCTCCTCCGGGGTGGCGTTGACGAAGATTTTCACCTCGGCCTCAGGGGCGATAACCGTGCCGATGTCGCGGCCGTCGATCACCGCGCCGGGCTTGGACTGCGCAAAATCGCGCTGCAGCGTGATCAGGGCCGTCCGCACCTCCGGCACAGCGGCAACGATCGAAGCCGCCCTGGCGACATCGTCGGATTTCAGCGCGTCCTCGGGAAAGCGGGCCGGGTCATAGGCCTTGGCCTGCGCGATTGCGGCGGCGGTGTCGTCCAGCGCCGCGCCGGACTCCATCACCGCCTTGCCGACGCCGCGATAGAGCAGACCGCTGTCGAGATGCCGAAAGCCGTAATGCGCCGCCAGACGCTTGGCCAATGTTCCCTTGCCGGAGGCGGCCGGACCGTCGATGGCGATGATCATTGGAAGCCTTTCTTATCCCTCCCCTGCAAGGGGAGGGTCGGCCGCTTGAGTGAAACGAAAGCGGACGGGGTGGGGTCATCGCTTCGATCAGAAGACCCCCACCCGGCTCGACGCTGCGCGTCTCGCCACCCTCCCCCTTTCAGGGGGAGGGATAAGGAGGACAATCTCACGACAAGTCTCCGCCAAGACCGCGCATCAGTTCGGTGAAGCCGGGGAAGCTCGTGGCGATGAAGGCCGCGTCGTCCACCGATACCGGCTTGTCGCTTGCAAGTCCCATGACGAGGGCTGACATCGCAAGCCGATGATCCATGTGCGTTGCGACCACGCCGCCGCCCGGCGCGCGGCCGCGCCCGTTTACGATCAGATCGTCGCCCTCGATCGCGACATCGACACCGTTCACCTTCAGCATGTCGGCAGTCGCGGCGAGACGATCGGATTCCTTCACCCGCAATTCGCTCAAGCCGCGCATGCGGGTCGTTCCTTGCGCGAACGACGCCAGCACGGCGAGGATCGGGTATTCGTCGATCATCGCCGGCGCGCGCTCCGGCGGCACATCGACACCGCGCAACGCCGACGCCTTCACGCGCAGATCGGCAACATCCTCACCGCCGTCATTGCGTTCCGACAGCGATTCGATCGACGCACCCATCTCGCGCAGCGTCAGGAAAAGGCCGGTGCGCAGCGGATTGGTCATCACGCCGTCCAGCACGATGTCGGAGCCCGGCACGATCAGCGCCGCTGCCAGCGGAAACGCAGCAGAGGACGGATCGGCCGGCACCTGCAGCGGCGCCGGCACCAGCTCCGGCCGGCCGGTCAGCACAATACGCCGCCCGTGCATACCGAATGGCTCGACGCGGATCTGTGCGCCGAAATGCGTGAGCATCTTCTCGGTGTGATCGCGCGTCGCTTCCTTCTCGATCACGATCGTCTCGCCGGGCGCGGCAAGTCCGGCCAGCAGCACCGCGGACTTCAATTGCGCCGAAGCGACCGGCGGCTGGTATTCAATCGGCAGCGGATCGCGCGCACCCTGCAAGGTCAGCGGCAGACGTCCGCCGTCCGCCTGATCCAGCACGCGCGCGCCAATTCGCACCAGCGGATCGAGCACGCGTTTCATCGGACGTTTGCGCAGCGAGGAGTCGCCGTCGAACGTGGCGGTCACCGGGGACCCGGCCACCGCACCCATCACCAACCGGCATCCCGTGCCGGAATTTCCGAAATCGAGCGGTCCCTCGGGCTCCGCAAAGCCTGCGACGCCCACCCCGCGTACGGACCAGACGCCCTCCCCGGTTCGCTCGACCGCGGCGCCCAGCGCGCGCATCACCTTGGCGGTGTTAATCACGTCCTCGCCCTCGAGGAGGCCTGCGATGCGGGTTTCGCCGACCGTCATTGCGGCCAGGATGAGCGCGCGATGCGAAATCGATTTGTCGCCAGGCACACGAACGCGCCCTTTCAGGGCTGGCGAACGGCGCGCGGTCAGTGGCATGGCAGGCAGCGAATGGCTCAAGGTACCGGATCCAGGGGAAAAGTGGCGCCGTCCTAGCATGCGGGCGTTTGCCGCGTCATCCAGCGCCCGGACCAAAAGCCGCACAATTGCCTATAATCGGTATTGACAGCGGTCGCCCAAGCCGCCAATTCAGCCCCTCATTCGAAAAGTGTCTGCAGGGAAACTCCGACCGTGGCAAAGCCAGAGCTCGGCACCAAGCGCGTCTGTCCGGTAACGGGCCGCAAATTCTATGATCTGAACAAGAATCCGGTGATCTCGCCCTATACCGGCGAGGTGGTTCCGATCGCCCCGATCGCCGTCTCGCGTGGCCGACCGGAAGCCAAGGCCCCTCAAGCTGCCGAGCCCGAGCTCGAAACAGTGGAGGCCGGCGCCGAGTTCGTCTCGCTCGAGGACGCCGACGCCGAGGCGCAGGGCAAGAAAACGGATACGCCGGACGCGGTCGACGACGATATCGAAGTCGAGGACGACGGCGCCGATGACGATTCCACCTTCATCGAACAGGATGAAGAGGGCGACGATGACGTGACCGACATCATCGGTGACGGCATCGAGAAGGACGAGGAGACTTGATCGTCCGCCCGAGGTAAGCTATCCGCCTGCAACCCGCTGCGGGCGAATGTCGGTGACGGGGCCATAGCTCAGCTGGGAGAGCGCTTGCATGGCATGCAAGAGGTCGGCGGTTCGATCCCGCCTGGCTCCACCAACCTTTCCATACAATCTAAAAACCATTTAAAGCCAGCGACTTAGCCTCGACGTCAGTGGGACTGCGTACCCCGGTGTCGGAGCCTTGCGTGATGCAGTGCGAGCACTATGTTCGAACTTAATCCCATGTCTGCAGGGCCTGTGTCCAACCAAGCAAGCAGAGAGGAACCACGATGTTTTCGTGTTTTAGTTTCCGTTGCTGGACCAAACGCTCCTTGGCAGTGCTTATTGCGGTGCTCGCACACATAGCAGTCGGGAACGCAGAAGAATTTGAAGACAAGCTGCTGACCACTCCAGCGTCGCCGGAAGTGCTCGCAAAGGGGTTGGAGGCCGATGGCTACCAACTCGGCGTGTCGGCCTACAACTGGGGCTACCCTCTCGTCCGTATGGAACGGGTTGCCCGCGAGTATACCGACGTCCCGTCGCCTAAACCCGCAACGAGCTACCGCGCTCCGTTGAACCAGATTGGTTGGGCGCGGGAGCTTGCTACGCCAACCGCGAAGGACATGCCGACAGCCAACAACGACACGCTCTATCTGAGTGCTGTCGTGGAACTCGACGAACCGTACGTCTTGTCCGTCCCGGATACTAGTGACCGCTACTACGTCATCGACGTTTTCAATATGTGGCAGGAGCTTGAACACTACATCGGGCGACGCACCACGGGGACTAAAGCCGGACGTTTCGTCATTGTGCCGCCCGGTTGGTCAGGAGATGTTCCGGCGGACATGACGCGGCTCGATGTGACCACCGGCAAGATTTGGCTTTGGGGTCGGCTTCACGTCGCTCAGGGTGAAGACACGCGACCAGTCGCCGAGCTTCAGGATCAGTTCAGTCTCCAACCATTGAGCGGGAGAACTGTTGCGAGCAAGTCGCTGCCACCCCTACCGACAATCGCGGGTGATGATCTCGGCTTCATCAAACATCTTTCCTTCGCGCTTCAGTTCAACAAAGTGAAACCCGCGGACCAAGCACTCTTTGCGCAGTTTGCTCGTATCGGACTGACGGAGGCCGGGTTCGATACCAGCAAATTGCACCCAGAAGCTCGGAAGGGCCTTCTGCGGGGATTGGCAGATGGCCCGATGGTCGCGATCTCATCTTTCGCGAGCACGGCAAGTCGCCGCAACGGGTGGGACTGGGTCGTGGGTCTAGACAGCTTCGGCTTCAACTATCCACTGCGTGCTATGGTCGCTGGCCCGTACCTCGGGGGCAATGGCGAGAAAGAAGCCATGTATCCCATCCGATACACTGATGCTGACGGCAACGGGCTGACCGGCGCGAACAAGTACATAGTCAAATTCGACCGCGAACCACCGGTTGGAGCCTTCTGGTCGCTTACTATGTACAACGCCACGGACAAGATGTTGGTCGAGAATCCAATCCATCGGTTCAAGGTTGGGTCCGACACGAAGGGGCTAACCCGCGCGGCAGACGGTTCAATCACCATTCCAATTCAGGCTGAAAAACCAACGGACGAATTCGCAGCGAACTGGTTGCCAAGTCCGGAGGGCGCATTCTATGTGATCTTGCGCCTCTATCAGCCCAGCGATCAGATACTTAGCGGCGCCTACCAGCTACCACAGATGCGGAAGGTGAACTAACGCGGCAGCAGTTGCTCGACTTGCGCGGCGCTGATCCGCGAGGATGTGGGTGACTACGAGCACGTCACCAGAAGAGACTCCGCAAGAAGAGAGCCCGTTGTCACTGGTCGGCAAGACGAGGCCACATCGAGCTGCATCAATCCGATTGCCGACGGCCAGCGGATTGCCGCCCACGCATTGATGCGGTTTCAACTCGGCGGTAAATGAGGAAGCCCGCAGGGCGAACGCCCCTGCACCCTATCCGTGTGACTGGGGACCTGTGATGCGCCTTCCCCGCCTCTTTGCCTTCGCACCGCTGGTGTGGCTGTTGGCCACGAACCCGGCTCAGGCCGCGACCGAAATCCATTGGTGGCATGCGATGCCCGGTGAACTCGGACGCGAGGTCGAGCGCCTTGCCAACGATTTCAACCTGTCGCAATCGGACTACAAGGTCATCCCGACCTACAAGGGCCTCTATACCGAGACGATGACGGCGGCGATGTTCTCGCTGCGCTCGAACAAGCATCCGGCCATCCTGCAGACCGCCGAAGTCTCGACCGCAACCATGATGGCGGCGAAAGGCGTGGTGTATCCCGTGCATTTGCTGATGCGCGCACAGGGTATGGAAATCACGCCCGCAACATTCCTGCCCGCGGTCGCCGGCTATTACGCGGACACGAGCGGCAACATGCTCTCGTTCCCGTTCAACGCCTCCACACCCATCCTGTATTACAACAAGGACCAGTTCAGGCTGGCCGGGCTCGATCCCGACAAGGCGCCCGCAACCTGGCCAGAGGTCGAAGCGGCCGCACGCAAATTGCTCGACCGGAAGATTCCATGCGGCGTCACAACCGGCTGGCCGTCCTGGGTCAATGTCGAGAACTTCTCGGCCTTCCATAATCTGCCGATCGCCACCCTCGACAACGGTCTGGGCGGCCCTGCCGCGCGGCTCCAATTCAACAACCCGGCGGTGACCAGTCATCTCACCGCACTCGTCGAATGGCAGAAGAGCGGCCTGTTCGACTATTCCGGCCGGACCAACGGAGCCGAACGCCGATTTTATAACAGCGAGTGCGGAATCCTGATTTCCTCGTCCGCCGCCCGCGCCGACATCATCGCCAATGCAAGATTCGAGATCGGCTATGGCATGCTGCCTTACTGGCCGAAACTGTCCGGCGCTCCACAGAACTCGATCATCGGCGGTGGCTCCCTCTGGGTGCTCCATGGCCGCCCGGACGGAGAATACCGGGGCGTGGCCCGCTTCTTCGCCTTCCTGTCACGGCCGGAGGTGCAGGCGCACTGGCACCAATGGACCGGATACATGCCGGTCACCCAGGCCGCCTATGAGCAGACCCGCACACTCGGCTTCTATGATCGCAATCCCGGCACCGATATTTCGATCCGGCAGATGACCCTCAATCCGCCCACGGCAAATTCCAAAGGGCTCAGGCTCGGCTCCTATGTTGTCATCCGCGACATCATCCAGGAAGAAATCGAAGACGCCCTGGCGGGCCGGAAGGCGGCCAAGGCTGCCCTCGACGATGCCGTCCGGCGGGGCAACGAGATCCTGAGTCAGTTCGAGAAGGCGAACCAGTGAGCTGGCGTCTAAGCGTTCGGGTCGAGACTCTCGCCCGTCTCTTGACAAAATTCCTATAGTATAATATTCCTAAAACACCTCGCTCGTTGAGGGGCGCCGTCCGGAGGCGTTCTTGGCGGCGGAGCGAAGGTGCGGCGCCTGCTGTCTGCTTCGCACGCAGACACCGGGGGGCCTCGGGACCCCGCTCTACGGGCAATACGACCCGTGCGCGAGGAGCTTCGCTGAACGGCCTGCGCCCTTGGCGCAGGTACGCAAACGCGGCCCGGGGATCGTGCGGTCCGGCTTGAGCCGCGCACACAGAACGCCGCTCTGGACGGTGCGCCGAGAGGCGGCTGTGTCTCAGCAATGGGGCGCAGCATTCAGGAACGGCCCTGCGCCTGTCGGCGCGCCGTCCGCCCCTCTCCTGCACTCAACAAGACCTCGGATGCCGCGGCGGCATCGCGAGAACGATGATCCGTGGCTATCGAACGGCAAGCCGGCGAGCCGAACCAGGTGGAGCGTCCTAGCGACCTTGCGGCCTCTCTTTTCACCGCCCATATAGGGATCAGTCCCGGCGGGTCCGCCGGGGTCGCAGGGGGTGCCTCTTTGGGCCCCGTCAAAGTCGCTGGAAAGGGCTTTGAGATGTCCAGAATGCCTTCGTTGTCCAGCCCGTTCCTTTTGGGTTTTGACGAGATCGAGCGTGCGCTCGACCGTGTCACCAAGGCGGCGGACGGATATCCCCCCTACAATATCGAGCGCGTCGCGCGCGACGATCGTAACCCCGATCGTCTGCGCATCACGCTTGCCGTGGCCGGCTTTACCCTCGATCAACTCGAGGTCAACATCGAGGAGAACCAGCTCGTCATCCGCGGTCGACAGACCGATGACAAGACGCGCCAGTTTATCCATCGCGGCATCGCTGCCCGCCAATTCCAGCGCGTCTTCGTGCTGGCCGACGGGATGGAGGTGCTGCGTGCCGATCTCAAGCACGGCCTGCTGTCGATCGATCTCGCGCGTCCGGAACCGGCACGCGTTGTGCGGACCATCTCGATTACTCCGCACGAGTAACTATATCTGGGGCAACATCCCGGATATGCGACGATCGGCGAACGGAACCGATGGACCATAGGGGCAGTTGAGTAGACGAAGGAGTAGCGGACATGACCAACGAACATACCGAAAAGCCGATCATGTCGACTCAAGCTTTCGCCGTGCTGGGCGGGGGCAAGATCGCTTATGTGAAGCCGATCCGATCCGAGAACGTGCAGGAGCTCTACCCGCAGGCGCCGGCAATGCAGCCCGGTATGCAGCTCTTTGCGCTTCACGCCGCCGACGGCACGCCGATCCTCGTAACGGATACGCGCGAAGCGGCAATTGCGAATGCCTGGACGAACGAGCTGGAGGCGGTCAGCGTCCACTGACGCAAACCGCGTCCGCTGGACAAATACGGGCCACGGCTGGGATATCCGGCCGTGGCTTTGTCGTCTCAGAGCCGCTCCATCACCGGCTTGTGAAGCCCTGTTTGAACCTGCGGGAAACGGCGACCGTCCAATGGACATAGGAAGCCGCACAATGACCGCAGCCGTCAGCCGCACACCGATCGTCGTTTCAATGTCCGCGCGCGACCTTGCGACGCTTGCCTGGCGGAGGCTCGCTTATGTGCGGGTGGCGCGCTCTGAGGATGTCGGATTCTTTTGCCCCGACGCACCGTTGCTTGCGCCTGGCCGCGAGGTGTTCGTCCTCTATGGTGCGGACGGCACTCCGATCTTCGTCACGGACACGCGCGAATCCGCAATCGCCAACGCCGCGAACGAAGATCTGGAAGCGGTGAGCGTACACTGACTTCGCGCGGGAGAGATCGGAAGAGAAAGCGGGCTTTTACGCCGCCTGCGAGGACGTCATCGTCAGCACGGCATAGAGTGCATCGGCGTCGCGCGACTCTCGCAGCTTGTTGGCGACATCCGGATCGCGGAGAAGACGAGCCACGCGTGCAAGCGCTTTGAGGTGATCGGCACCCGCCCCTTCAGGCGCGAGCAGAAGAAAGATCAGATCGACAGGCTGACCATCGAGCGATTCAAAATCGATCGGCCGATCCAGCCGCGCGAACAAACCGAAAAGCCGATCGAGCTTCGGCAATTTGCCGTGCGGAATTGCGATGCCATGCCCGATCCCGGTCGAGCCGAGCTTCTCGCGCTGCAGCAATATCTCAAGAATCGTGCGCTCGCCGAGGCCGCTGATTTCGGCAGCGCGCGCCGCGATTTCCTGAATTGCCTGCTTCTTGCCGTTGACCTTGAGCGCCGGGATCACCGCATTCAGGGCCACAATATCGTTAAGCGCCATTGGAAACGGTCCGCGAGTGCGCCGGTAAAAGAGGTCGGACTGGAGCTGTCGGGGGTGAAGAGCGGCGGACCATAAGGTTGGCCTCCTGCCCCGTCAATGGCTTCAGAACGCGCTTTTAGTATACTCCATGCATGACCACTTTTGCCTGAAAATTCTGGTCATTTCAGAGCCTTATACCGATTTCTACTGGCGCCCGCGACCCTACCGAACGACCGCCGCGCCCTGCTTTTCGCGCCGTCGCTGCACCGATGACGCTATGCGCATGCCCTCGCGATATTTCGCGACCGTGCGGCGCGCGATGTCGATTCCGGCCTCGCGCAGCTTGTCGACGATCGTGTCGTCGGAGAGGACGTCACTCGGTGTTTCGGCTTCGATCAGATGCTTGATGCGATGACGCACCGCTTCCGCCGAATGAGCTTCGCCACCGTTGGATGCGGCAATCGCGGACGTGAAGAAATACTTCAGCTCGAAAATGCCGCGCGCGGTCGCCATGTACTTGTTGGCGGTGACACGAGACACCGTGGATTCGTGCATGGAGATCGCATCCGCTATCGTCTTCAGATTGAGCGGGCGCAGATGCTGCACGCCGTGAGCAAAAAACGCGTCCTGCTGCTTCACGATTTCGGCCGAGACTTTCAGAATCGTTCGTGCGCGCTGATCAAGCGCGCGGATCAGCCAGGTTGCTGATTGCAGCTTCTCGGCGAGATAGGCCTTGTCTGTCGGATTTGCCGCCGTTTTCGAAACACGCGCGTGATAAGTCTGGTTGAGCAGAATTTTCGGCAGCGTGTCGGAATTTAGTTCGACGAGAAACGAGCCGTCGGGCGCCGCGCGCACAAAAACATCGGGCACGATCGGCTGTACCGTTGTCGATCCGAACGCGAGACCGGGCTTCGGATTGAGCCGCTTGATCTCCGCGATCATCTCGACGAGGTCCTCGTCGCTGACGCCGCAAAGCTTGCGCAGACCCGCGAAATCGCGCTTCACCAACAAATCGAGGCGCCCGAGCAGTGCCTCCATCGCAGGATCGTATCGGTTCTGATCCTTGAGCTGGATCGCCAGGCACTCAGTCAGATTGCGCGCGCAGACGCCGGCCGGATCGAAACCCTGCAGGATCGCCAGGACGGCCTCGACCTCGGCCATGCCGGTACCGAGCTTTTCCGCAACCGCCACGAGATCGCCCGACAGGTAACCGGCCTCATCGACCATATCGATCAGATGCTGACCGATCATCCGCTGGGCGGGGTTGGTTGCCGACAGGGACAGCTGCTCGGCGAGATGATCCGTGAGCGTGAGTTCAGCGGACACGAACGCTTCGAGATTATATTCGCCATCGTCTCGGCCACCCGATCCAACGCTCGCCCATTCGGAATGCGCGGCCGTCGCGTCCTCGGTCCGAGCCGAGCTAATCGCGGTGCCGCCGTCTTCCGGAAATACGTTGTCCAGCCGCGTCCCGAGGTCATCCTCCATCGCGTTACGGCTGGTTGCGAGATCGTCGCCCATCCATTCCTGCGGCCCCTCACCGTCCGAGCCGCCGGCCGACTCCGGGACGTCCGCGGGCAATGCCGGGCCATCCTCGTCGTTCACCCGCTCGAGCAGCGGGTTCTTCTCAAGTTCTTCCTCGACATAGGCCATCAGATCGAGATTCGAGAGCTGCAGCAGCTTGATGGCTTGCATCAGCTGCGGCGTCATCACGAGCGCCTGGCTCTGGCGGAATTCGAGGCGGGTGGTCAGTGCCATGCGGGAGTCCTAGCCCAGCGGCACGATTTGTGCATGTAAAAAATAGGCTCATGAACCGGCAGTGGATGGCGGCTGCCATTCGGACGAAATGCCTGAAAAGCAGGCAAGAACGGACGCTGAGCCTTTTACAGGCGAAATTCTTCGCCCAGATAGAGCCGCCGGACATCCGCGTTATTCACGATATCCTCAGCCCGGCCCTCCATCAGGACCTCTCCCGAATAGATGATGTACGCCCGGTCGGTGAGACCGAGGGTCTCGCGGACATTGTGGTCGGTGATCAGCACGCCGATTCCGCGATAGGTCAGATGACGGACCAACTGCTGGATGTCACCGACCGCGATCGGGTCGATGCCGGCGAACGGTTCGTCGAGCAGCATATAGCTTGGGCGACTTGCCAGCGCGCGGGCGATTTCCACACGCCGCCGCTCACCGCCGGACAGCGCGATTGACGGCGACTTGCGCAGGCGGGTGATGTTGAATTCATCGAGCAACGCATCGAGATCGCGCTCACGCCGCTTCGCATCGGGCTCGACCACCTCAAGGACGGAGCGGATGTTGTCCTCGACATTGAGGCCGCGGAAAATCGAAGCTTCCTGCGGCAGATAGCCAATGCCAAGCCGCGCACGCTGATACATCGGAAGCGGGGTGACATCGTTTCCGTCAAGTTCGATCTTGCCGGCATCGGCTTTGATGAGCCCGGTAATCATGTAGAAAATCGTGGTCTTGCCGGCACCGTTCGGTCCCAGGAGACCAACCGCTTCTCCCCGCCGCACGAACAGACTCGCGCCGCGCACCACCTTGCGGGGGCCGAAACTCTTCTCGACACTATGCGCGGCAAGATACCCGTGGGGCGCTTGCGCACGTTGCTCCACTGGCTCCTGACGGCGCGGGCGCGGCGGCACGAAACGCGGTTCGGCATTGCGCGGCGGCGCCTCCGTGCGCGGCATCGTGGCCGCGGGCGCAGCACGGGGGTCCCGGGCAGAGCGCTGCTGCGGGTCCGTCCGGAATGGGTCAGAGCGTACGGTCGCGGGATGAAGTGGATGCTGCCACTGCGCATTCTGGCGCAGCGGGTCGCCGATCAGCAACTCGTCCTGCAGCGGTTCGATCTGCAGGGCTTCCGGGACGGGCGACTGAAGCCCGGGCGGTGACGTCAGCGCGTTCCGTTTTGCGGGGGTCTTGCCACCGACGAGCCCGCCGATCTTTTCCAGTTCGACCCGCCACGCGCCGGACGATTTCCGCTTGCGCGGCTTTCCGGACCGCCGGCGGCGGAATATCGAGAGGAAATCGAACACAAAGGTTCCTTGAACTTACCGGCAGCCTGGTACCGACATTATCTGACGGAATCGCGGTTGCAACGGAGCACCCGACAGGATCAGTTTATGACGGGCTGGTTCGCGGGCGGCAGCGCCGTCGGCTTCTTCTTGGCAGACGGCTTCTGGTCGGCCTTCTCATCCTTGCCGCCCGGCTTGTCATCCTTGTTGGTTGAAAACAAGCCCTGCACACGCCCGCCCTCGACCTTCGCAAAGTTCGTGGTCAGGTCGACAACCAGGCGCTCCCCCTTCAGGACATTCGCACCCTGAGCGATGACCACGCCACCCGACAAGGTGATGGTATTGGTTTTCATCTCGAAGATACCGGTTCCGCCGGTGGCGGTCTGATCCTTCGTCGTTACGACGACGCCGCCGCGCGCCTCCAGGCGACTGATCGACTGCCGGCCGCCCGGACCAGGCTGTGCGGCCTTCATGGTGCTCTTCGGGCTGGCTTTGGCGCCGTCCTTCGATGCCTCCTGATCGTAATAGACACGCAGTTCCTTGCACTTCATCACGGTGTCGCCCTGTGTCACCACGACATTGCCGGTGAACACCGCCATTTTGTCCTTGTCGCGCACCTCAAGCGAGGCTGCCTCGATCTGAACCGGCTGATCCTTGTTCGTGCCGAAACCTTGCAGCGCATTCGGCACCCCGGTTTCCTGCGGCTTGGCCTTTTGCTGAGCCTGCGCGGCTACGCCACCGGCGAAAAACACCGCCACAACACCCGCCACGAGCGATGCCCGATAAACACGAAACATCGTCATTGGGCGTTCGCCTGATTGGCTGCCTGCGACTGCATGCCGCGATTCAGCGCTTCCGGCGTGAGCATCAGCACAACACCACCATCGAAACGGATCACGCTGCCGGTCTCGGTCACTTCCATCCGATTGGCATCAAGCGTGCCTTGCGGCATCTTCATTTGCACCGGCTTTTCGGAAACGATGCGGCCCTTCTTCACTTCGACATGCGCTTCCGTCAGACGGCCCTGATAACCTGCCGTCGACACGATGAGAATTTCCTGGGTGAGTTTCAGCAGATCCGCTTTCGTATCGTAAACGCCTTCGACCGCTGAGAGCGTCACCTTGCTCTTGTCCTCCATGTCGATGCGGCCGCTGATCGACTTCATCTCCACGATGGTCGGGTTCTTTGTGTCCTGTGAGGCTGACGCAGCCGTCACCTCGTATTCCCGCTGATCGCGCGTGAAGCCCGCAAGGCGCGGCGCTTCCATGGTGATCTTCGATCCTGAAATCACGAGATTGCCGAACTCCGTCGGAATTTTGAGCCAGCGCGCCGGATTGAGATAATTCGCGAGCACAAGACCGGTCAGCGTCAGCACCAGGACCACCGGCACGGCACGACGCATCAACCGCACGCGACGGCTGTGCCGGCGCGCGCCAGTGATGGCTGCCTTAGGCCGGCCCGCAGTTGGCTGGCCCGGCTGGCCCCAGTCCTCGGGTCCGGCAAGCATGCGGTTCATGGAGAGCGTCGTCCTGCCCGGAATCGATGGTCACCAGTTGCCATCCTAGCCCGAGACCGGCGGAAAATCGCGCCCGAATATGGCCCGGGCACGGCGGAGCCTCAGGAATGGGCGAAAATATCCTCTTCCGGCCACCCTAGGAGGTCGAGACGCGCCCGATGCGGAAGGAACCGGAAACACGCCTCGGCCAGATCGGTCCGGCCTTCCCGCGCCAGCATGGCGTCGAGCTTCTCCTTGGCCGCGTGCAGATACAGCACGTCGGAGGCCGCATAGGCGATTTGAGGCTCGGTCAGGACCTCCGCACCCCAATCCGACGATTGCTGCTGCTTCGAGAGATCGACTCCCAGCAGTTCCCGCACGAGATCCTTCAGCCCGTGGCGGTCGGTATAGGTGCGGGTCAGCCGCGAGGCGATCTTCGTGCAGTAGAGCGGCATCGGCCACACACCAAACGCATTCGACAATACGGCGACGTCGAAGCGCGCGTAATGGAATATCTTGAGGATCGCCGGGTCGGTGAGGAGCCGCTTGAGATTCGGCGCATCAGCACCGCCAGCCGGGATTTGTACGACGTCGGCAGAACCATCGCCTGGCGACAATTGCACGACGCAGAGGCGATCACGGTGCGGATTGAGCCCGAGCGTCTCGGTATCGATCGCGACCGAGTGTGTGTATCGGGAGAGATCGGGCAGGTCGCCGCGGTGCAGGCGGATGGTCATTCAAGTCTCGCGGCGGGAGAACTTTGATTTTGGTGCCCAGGAAAGGACTCGAACCTTCACAGCCGTTAAGCTACTGGCACCTGAAGCCAGCGCGTCTACCAATTCCGCCACCTGGGCAATGCGCGTGTCATAAGAGGCGCGGTCCGTCGTTGTCAACGATGGGACACCTGTACAGGCCGAAATCCTTGCGGTATCCCGCACAGATCGCGCGGACGCGCGGATTCCAGGGCAGCTTTCATGGCCATCCAGACCAATTCCGACACCCTGATCACGGTTTTCGGCGGCTCCGGGTTTCTCGGCCGCCACGTGGTGCGAGCGCTGGCGAAGCGGCGCTACCGCATTCGCGTCGCGGTGCGGCGTCCGGAATTGGCAAATTACCTGCAGCCGCTCGGCACCGTCGGCCAGATTCACACGGTGCAGGCCAATCTGCGCTACCCCGCCTCGGTGGAAGCGGCGGTCCGCGACTCCTCGGTCGCGATCAATCTGGTCGGGATCCTGTTTGAGCGCGGCCGCCAGAGCTTCGAGGCAGTCCAGCATTTCGGCGCCGAACAGGTCGCGCTCGCGGCCAATGCCTATGGTGCGCGCCTCGTCCACATGTCGGCGATCGGCGCTGACGAGACCTCTCCCTCGCTCTATGCGCAATCCAAGGCACGCGGCGAGCAGGCTGTGCGCGCGGCGTCTCCGGATGCGGTCATTGTGCGTCCATCGGTTGTGTTCGGACCGGAAGACGATTTCTTCAACCGCTTTGGTTCGCTCGCGCGCTTTCTGCCGGCGCTGCCGCTGATCGGTGGCGGACACACCCGGCTGCAACCGGTCTATGCGGCCGATGTTGCGGAGGCAATCGCCGGCCTCGTGGAGTCCGGCGCAGGCGCCGGCAAGACCTATGAGTTCGGCGGACCGGACGTGCGCACTATGCGCGAGATCATGGAATACGTTCTTGCGGTGACCGAGCGTTCGCGGCTCTTGATGCCGCTGCCGTTCGGGCTTGCGAAGCTACAGGCCAGCGTCCTGCAATTCCTGCCCAAACCGCCGCTGACGCCGGATCAGGTCGAGTTGCTGCGACACGACAATGTCGTGTCCGAACATGCGATCCGCGACCACCGCACCCTTCAGGGGCTCGGCATCACGCCAGCATCCTACGAAGCGATCGCGCCGAATTATCTGTGGCGCTTCCGCCGCACCGGCCAGTTCCGCACCGGCCGCTTCGCCTGACAGATGACGGCCTCAGAAGCCGATCGCGAGCAGCACCAGTCCGATCGAGCCGACGATCACGCGCCACCATGCGAACAGCCCAAAGCCGTGCTGTGACACGTAGTTGAGGAACGTCTTCACCACGAAATAGCCTGACACGAATGAGCAGGCGAACCCGACCGCGACCAGCAGGACATGATTTGACGACAGTTGATCGTGATTCTTGATCAGATCGAGGGTGAACGCGCCCGCCATCGTCGGCATCGCGAGAAAGAACGAAAACTCCGCAGCCGATCGTTTGTCGGCGCCGAGCAGCATCGCCGATACGATGGTGGCGCCCGACCGCGATACGCCCGGTATCATCGCGAAGCACTGGCAAATGCCGATGATCAGACACATCGGCAGCGAGAACTGCATGACGTCGCGATATTTCGGCTTGAACTCAAGCTGATCGACCCAAAGCAGCACTGCGCCGCCGGCAATCAGGGTGAAGCAAACCACCCACACATTGAACAGATAGGCCTTGATGAGCGAATGCGCCGCGGCGCCAATCAGCGCGGCCGGCAGGAACGCGACCAGAACCCCGATCACGAAATTACGTGACGCGGGATCTGAGAACATCCCCGTGAGGAGGCCCCACAATTTGTGGAAGTAGATCGACAGGATCGCCAGGATCGCGCCGAGCTGGATCAGCACCACGAAGGTCTTTCCGAAGTCGTCGTCGGAAAACCCGAGGAACCGCTGCAGCATCAGGAGGTGGCCGGTCGAAGACACGGGAAGAAATTCGGTCATGCCCTCGACGATGCCGAGGATGGCCGCCTTGATCAGGTCACTCATGCTGAAAAGCCCCAACGCGCAGCCCGGGTCCTAAGCCTCGAGCCAGGGCCGTTCTGACGCGAACCCGGCCACCCGGCAACGAAATTTCCAATAACTCAACACTTTGCCGCTTTTTACAGCATTATCCGCGGCAACAATGTCGTGATTCGCAAGGCCGAATGCTGACCCTCTTCCATCACCCCTTTTGCCCGCATTCCCGTTTCGCGCGTCTGGCGCTCGCGGAGTTCGACCTCGAAACCGAACTCGCGGAGGAGCGTGTCTGGGAGCGGCGTGAGGAATTTCTGATCCTCAATCCGGCCGGGCAGACGCCGGTGCTGATCGTCGAAGGCCTGACAGTGGTTCCGGGGCCAAACGTAATCGCCGAATTCCTGTCCGAGATGCACGGCTCGCTGGGGGACGGGGTGACGGATCGCAATCTCATTGGCGTCGACCCGGTCCAGCGCGTCGAGGTGCGGCGGCTGATGAACTGGTTCACGGACAAGTTCGCGGCCGAGGTCTCGGCCCCCCTTGTGAACGAGCGGCTGCACAAGCGCTTCATGACCCCCGACCAGGGCGGCGGACCGCCCGATACCGACGTGATGCGCGCGGCCCGAAAGAATGTCCGCTATCACCTTGCCTATATCAACTGGCTGGCCGGCCAGCGCGACTGGCTGGCGGGTGAGCAGCTCACCTTTGCTGATCTGGCAGCGGCCGCCCATCTTTCGGTTGTCGACTATCTCGGCGATATTCCCTGGGGCGAGCGCGAGCACGCCAAGCATTGGTACGCCCGCATGAAGTCGCGGCCTTCGTTCCGGGCTATCCTCGCCGACGTCTCCGGCGCGCTGCCGCCAGCCCCGCATTACGCCGATCTGGATTTCTGAGACGCGACGCTACGACATCGCGGTCGACGTGCGGAGCGCGACCGCGTCATCTACGAGAACGAGCGGCAGAGATCGCAATCTGATCGCGCCTAGTGGCGATGCTGCCCGGCGGCAATCGCGCGCGCCTTGGGGCCAGGTCCGCGCATGTAATGGCGTTCCGGATGATACCGGTCCTGACGCTTCAGGCGCTTCAGGAGGGCCTGAAGAGCAGAGGTGAGTTTGTAGATCATAGCCTTGTTCGTATCGTTGGCGCGGGCCGGTCCCGCATGGTTTATGACCGGTTCACGCAGTTTGACGCATGCGACAATGATAGCGTTCAAATGCGAACGTTTCGTTAAACACTTTCCGAATGACGACACGATGGCGCGATTCGCATGAGTGCCCCGTGGCTGCCCCTTTTCGTTCGCAATCCCGCCGTCTAGTTTGTGTGCCGCATGGCTCAGATATCGCGTCCCAATTTCATTCTGTTCATCACCGACCAGCACCGGGCCGACTATCTCGGCTGTTATGGGCATCCGGTCCTGCGCACGCCGCACATCGATTCGATTGCAGCGGACGGGACACGGTTCCGGAAATTCTACGTCGCAAGCCCGGTCTGCATGCCGAACCGTGCCTCACTGATGACCGGCCGGATGCCGGCCGTCCATGGCGTGCGATCGAACGGCATTCCGCTGTCACAGGACAACGTCACCTTCGTCGAACTACTGCGCGACGCGGGCTACGACACCGCCCTGATCGGCAAGAGCCATCTGCAGAACTTCACGGGGACGCCTCCCGTATCGAAACCTGCGCCGGCCCGGGACGGCTATCGGCAACCTTCTCCTGGCTTGCGGCAGGCCACGCGCATCGACCTGACCGGGGCCGGCTACGGACAGGAAGCCCCGGCCTATTGGGCGAAGCCGGGCGCGCATATCGAGACGCCATTCTACGGCTATGGCCATGTCGAGATCGTCACCGGGCATGGTGACGCGGTGGACGGCGATTATCGCGCATGGCTGCGCGGCAAGGACCCTGCTGCCCTCGGCCTGCTCGGGCCGGAGAACAGCGCGCCGCATGATTACGCGGTCCCGCAGGCCTATCGTACCCGCATCCCCGAAGAACTGTATTCGACGAACTATCTTGCCGAACGAGCCGAGTCGTATCTGAACGCGCGCGGCACGAACGGCGAACCGTTCTTCCTCACCGTGTCGTTCCCCGACCCGCATCATCCGTTCAATCCCCCCGGCAAATACTGGGACATGTACAGGCCGGAGCAATTCCCGGTGCCGGAGGCGTTCCGCAGGAACGACTGGACACCGCCACCGCATGTGCAGCAGGCGCTGGACGAGCGCGCGAGCGGCAAGGCCAACCTCAACGGCATGCGCACCATCGCGACGACGGCACGCGAGGCGCAGGAAGCACAGGCGCTGACCTGCGGCATGATCGCCTGCATCGACGACGCCATCGGCCGCGTACTGCGCGCACTCGACGCGTCAGGACAGCGTGACAACACGGTCCTGATCTTCACCACCGATCACGGCGACCATCTCGGAGATCACCGGCTTCTGCTGAAAGGGTCGGAGCAGTACCAGAGCATCCTGCATGTGCCGTTCATCTGGTCGGACCCGAAGGCGCCCGCGGCCGCTGCGACTGACGCAATCGGCTCGACCATCGATATCCCGGCGACCGTGCTCGATCGGGCGCGCATCGCGCCCTATGTCGGCATGCAGGGCAAGAGCCTCTTGCCCGCTATGGGGGCGGATGGCCGGCCGGTGCGCGACTGCGCCTTCGTTCAATACGAGCACCAGATGCCCGACAAGGATGTCGATCACATGCCGCGCTGGCACACGATCGTCGATCAGCGCTACCGCATGACGGTGATGTCGGATTCAGGCTTCGGTGAATTGTACGATCTCGAAACCGATCCGGGCGAGTTCGACAATCTCTGGGACAAGCCCGAACATTCAGGCATCAAAGCGCGGCTGATGGAGCGGCTCGTACATCTCGAAATCGAGCACACCGACACGGTGCCCTATCCGACCGGACGGGCGTAAGGTCTCTCCCCGCGCACCTGTCTTTACCTCTCCCCACTTCCGGGGAGAGGTCGATATCTGAGTGAAACGAAGAAGGCGGGTGAGGCACCGGCGCGAAGCTTGCCACAACCTCGCCCCTCACCCGGCTCGCATCTTCGATGCTCGTCACCCTCTCCCCGCTGAAGCGGGTAGAGGGAAAAGATCAATCCGCCTTGAAACCGGTCTCGTCGACGATCTTCCGCCAGCGCTCGATCTGGGTCTTGATATCTGCTGTCAATTTCTCAGGTCCGGTAATGCCGGTGGCTTCCATGCCCTGGACCTCGAACTTGTTCTGCACGTCGGGATCGCTATGAGCCTTTTCGGCCGCCGCGATATACGCCTTCACGATCGGCTCCGGCGTGCCTTTTCTGGTGAGCAGACCGAACCACACCATCGCGGTGAAATCCTCATAGCCGAGTTCGGCAAAGGTCGGCACGTCGGGCAGGAAGCGTGTGCGCTTCGCAGACGTCACGGCGATCGGGATGAGCTTGCCCGCCTTGATATGCGGGATGGCATTACCGAGTTGCATGAAGCCAATCAGGCTATGACCCGCGACCATGTCCTGGGTCTGCGGGCCTGAGCCCTTGTAGACAATATGCGCGAGGTCGAACCCAAAGCGCTTGTTGAGTTGATGGCCGAGAAATGCGGACGGCGTGCCTGGACTGAACGACGCGTAGCCGAGCTTGCCGGGATTGGCCTTCACCCAGGCGATGAACTCGTTCAGGTTTTTGGCTGGCACGCTCGGATGCACGGCAAGGACCAGCGGGGCCTCGACACCCTTCACGATCGGAATGAAATCGTCGATCCCCCAGCGCAGGTTCTTGTAGGCGCTCGGATTGATCTCGGTCATCGCCTGTGTGCCGACCCACATCCACGTTCCGTCTGCCGGCTGATCGACCACGAATTGCGCGGCGATGGTACCGTTCGCACCCGGCTTGTTCTCGACGATGATCGTGCGCTGAAGCGTCCTGCTCATATGCTCGCCAACGATGCGCGCATAAGGATCGAGAATGCCGCCGGCGGCCGAGCCCACCATGATCTTGACGACCGGTGGCGGCTCCTGTGCGGATGCCTGAACCGGCGTCACGAGGACAATGGCAATGGCGGCTATGGCGCAACCAATCTGGCGCAGAGCGATCATAATTTCCTCCCGGAGCCTGAGGCTTCTCGTTCGCAGCGCCTGCGCGCTACGCCATCAGTGTCCGGGAGAGGGAAATGAAAGGCAAGCGCCCGAGAGCGCTTGGCGCAGCGCTCGAACCTCGAACACGCAGCCATGGCGCACCGCGCCTCAGGGCTGTGCGATTTCGCCGTCGATGGCCTTGTGATCGGGGCAATGCGCGGCCTGCCAGACCGGGCCGAGATCGACCACCTCGGCTTCAAGGCATTCGACCTCGAGCCGCAGGGCGCCGCCACCTGAGAACAGCAACGTAATCACGCCGCCAGGCGATTCGGTTTCGGAAAATTCGACGGCAAGAAGATTGAGAATCTGCTCCTTGGCGGAGCAGTCGAGGCTGCGGCACTTGCAGGAATGCACCCGGTCAAACCGCAGCGCAGCACGGCGGCGCTGCCAGGACGGCGTCTCACTCGTGGCCGACTCCCAATCGAAGCGATTGAGGGCGATCACCACACGATTTTCAGCGGGGCGCCAAATGACCTCGCCGATCTTCACCACCGCATCCTGCAGATGCGCGGATACGATTTCCAAGTCCTCGCGATCGAGCGCGATGAGCTTCAACATGTCCATGACGCGGCCTTTTGGGTCCGTCGTTTATAATTTCGCAATTCGCCCTGACCGCTAGTTAGGCAAAGCGCCATCATGTCGCAAGGGGAGCCGGGCATGAAAACATCCGGCCCGGGCGAGAGGTTAACCGCTGATCCGTTCGACCTGACCGCCGCAGGCGTTGAGCTTTTCCTCCAGCCGCTCAAAGCCGCGATCCAGGTGATAGACCCGGTTCACGATGGTCTCGCCTTCCGCCGCCAAAGCAGCGATCACCAGCGACACCGACGCGCGCAGGTCCGTCGCCATGACGGGCGCACCGCGCAAGCGGTCCACGCCCTCGATCGTCGCCTCCTGGCCATCGAGGGAAATCCGCGCCCCGAGCCTGGCCAGTTCCTGCACGTGCATGAAACGGTTTTCGAAGATCGTCTCGGTGATGCGCGAAGTGCCCTTGGCCACCGTCATCAGCGCCATCAATTGCGCCTGCATGTCGGTCGGGAAGCCCGGGAACGGCTCGGTGGTCACTTCCACCGGCCGGAGCCCTGAACCGTTGCGCGCGACGCGCACGCCTTCATTGGTGGACGTGACAGTCGCGCCAACCTGCTCCACCACATCAAGCGTGGATTGCAGCAATTCCGCGCGCGCGCCGTGCAGCATCACGTCACCGCCAGTCATCGCCACTGCCATTGCATACGTGCCGGTCTCGATCCGGTCCGGCACCACATTGTGCCGCGCTGGACCAAGCCGCGAGACACCTTCAATCTCGATGCGGGACGTGCCGGCACCGAAAATCTTCGCGCCCATC
Source organism: uncultured Hyphomicrobiales bacterium (assembly GCA_964539845.1). Lineage (GTDB taxonomy): Bacteria > Pseudomonadota > Alphaproteobacteria > Rhizobiales > Xanthobacteraceae > Pseudorhodoplanes. Next base: position 1,368 of record CAZIKZ010000013.1, on the reverse strand, counting down.
TTCACCAGACAATCAGCGACGTCCTTGACCTCGGGCTCCTGCGCCGCGTTCTCGATCACGGTTGTGCCGTTTGCGAGCGAGGCGGCCATGACTGCAACATGGGTGCCACCGACCGTCACTTTCGGGAAAACAATCTCGCCGCCGCGCAGACCATCCGTTGGTGCGCGCGCCACCGCATACCCTGCTTCGATTTCGACCTGCGCGCCGAGTTGCTCGAGCGCCATCAACAGCAGATCCACCGGCCGCGTCCCGATCGCACAACCACCGGGCAGCGACACCTTTGCCTCGCCCATGCGCGCAAGCAGCGGGGCGATGACCCAGAAGCTCGCCCGCATCTTGGAGACGAGGTCGTAGGGGGCGGTGGTGTCGACGATGTTGGCGGCGGAAATCTTCACGGTCTGGCCGGCGTGGTCGCCGTCGCCGGCCCGCTTGCCGGACAGCATCACGTCGACACCGTGATTGTTCAGGATGCGCTGCAGCTGCACGACGTCGGCGAGATGCGGCACGTTTTCCAGGATCAGCATGTCCTCGGTGAGGAGGCTCGCGATCATCAGCGGCAGGGCTGCGTTCTTGGCCCCGGAAATCGGGATGGTTCCGTGCAGCGGCTTGCCGCCGGTGATGCTAATGCGATCCATCGATCCCCCACAAATAGAACGCTACGTTCAAACCTAGCCCAATACACACCCCGATGGGGCGGAATATGGCGCAACTTCAGCCCTTCCGCTCCAGACCCGGGTCGGCACGCTCGTCTGGGTCAGGCCCACCCGTGGCACGTTCGCGGGCCTGCGCCTTGCGGCGCTTCAGATTATCACGCAGGGCCTTGGCAAGGCGCTCCTTGCGCGGGTCTTTTTGAGCCGCCCCGGTGTTCTCATCCATATGGCGAGAAAGCCGAAAACGGCGATGGAGGCAAGGGCAGCCAAGTGCGCTCGATCTCGCAGTTTCGTGACCGGCGATGGCACCTTGGTCGCAGAGCCCGGCTACTGCGCGGCAAGCGGAGAGCCTCCATATCGGCTTCCATATTTGGACAGGAGAATATGATGCGGACCATTCTGAGCCTTGGCGTCGCGGGCCTCGTGATCGTGGCCACCGTGGACATTGCTGCAGCACAAACCCGGGGCCGTTCCGGCGCACAGCAACGAACGCAGGCACCGGTCGCCACACCACCGAATCCCTACGGACTGTCCAATTGCGCCGAACGACCGTTTGCCCGTGAGTGCGACCGGCGCGGAACCTGGTGATTCAACAGGCTTTACCTGCCCGGGCGGGTCCGGACATTGCGTGACCGCACAATGTAAACAGCAGCCGCACGAACGCAAAAGCGTCGATGCGGCGCTCGCATTATTTGCAGCGGACCACTCACCAGGAGAC
>CAZIKZ010000012.1:0-29406 GCA_964539845.1 uncultured Hyphomicrobiales bacterium | reverse complement strand
CGCATTGCGCGATCCAGTCCGTCCAGCGTCAGCGGATACATCCGGCCGCCCATCAACTGCCTGACCATGCGGATCGACTGCGTATAATCCCATTCATTTTCCGGGACAGGATTGAGCCACACCGCGGCGGGATAGGTGCGCGTGATGCGCTCCATCCAGACCTGCCCGGGCTCCTCATTCATGTGCTCGACCGAGCCGCCCGGCATCGCAATTTCGTAGGGCGACATCGACGCGTCGCCAATGAAGACCACCTTGTAGTCGTGCGGATAGGTATGCATCACGTCGAAGGTCGGCGTGGTTTCCTGATAGCGCCGCCGGTTTTCCTTCCACACCCGCTCGTACAGGCAATTGTGGAAGTAGAAATGCTCCATGTGCTTGAACTCGGCGCGCGCGGCGGAGAACAGCTCTTCCGTCACCTTGATGTGCCAGTCCATCGAACCGCCGACATCGAAGAACAACAGCACCTTCACGGCGTTGTGCCGCTCCGGCCGCATGTGGATGTCGAGATAGCCCTTGTGCGCGGTGCCCTTGATGGTGCCGTCGAGATCAAGCTCGTCCGGCGTACCGGTGCGCGCGAATTTGCGCAACCGCCGCAGCGCAACCTTGATATTGCGGGTGCCGATCTCGACGTCGTCGTCGAAATCCTTGAACTCGCGCTTGTCCCAGACCTTGACCGCGCGCTTATGCGTGCTCTCGCCGCCGATGCGGATACCTTCCGGATTGTAGCCGCCGTTGCCGAACGGTGATGTTCCTCCGGTCCCGATCCATTTCGAGCCGCCCTGGTGGCGGCCCTTCTGCTCCTCGAGTCGCTTCTTCAGCGTCTCCATCAGCTTGTCGAGCCCGCCCATGGCCTCGATCTGCTTCTTCTCTTCCTCGGTGAGATATTTGTCTGTGAGCTTCTTCAGCCATTCTTCCGGGATTTGCGCGGTGAGCGCCTCTTCCATCAGCGAGAGGCCCTTGAACACGTTTCCGAACACGCGATCGAACTTGTCGAGATTACGCTCGTCCTTCACCAGCACCGCGCGCGACAGGTAGTAGAAATCCTCGACCTTGCGCGATGCGAGGTCGGCGTCCATCGCCTCCATCAGCGTCAGATATTCCCGCAGCGTGACCGGCAGCCCCGCGGATTTCAGCTCGGTGAAGAAGGTAATGAACATAACGTCCTCGTAACGCGCATCGCTGCAGCGCGGTTCGCTGCAGCGCACCAAGACAAAGAAGGCGTTCAGGCGGGCGTGGTCAAGATCCTGGCCCGACCGACCATCTTGCAATCATGCCTTGGCGCAGGATTTATTCCGCGTAATCTACCCTGGAAAGGCTCCAGGGTGCCGCACGGCATCTAACCGCTCTTCTAATGACCGACAAGGCGGCACGGCCGTCACGCCGAAGCCGCCGGTTTCAGAAAACCGGGAGGTTTCGCATGGCCAAGAAGCAGCTGACCGTCAACGGCAAGCGGGTCACGATCGATATCGACGACCCCGACATGCCGCTCCTCTACGCACTCCGGGACAATCTGGCATTGCACGGTCCGCGCTTCGGCTGCGGGCTCGCGCAATGCGGCTCCTGCACCGTGCATGTCGACGGCAAGGCGGTGCGCTCGTGCGTAACCCCGCTGTCGTCGCTCAGCGCCAAGCAGAAGGTGGTGACGCTCGAGGGCCTTGGCTCCGGCAACAAGCCGCATCCGGTGCAAGCCGCTTTCATCGCGGAACAGGCCGCGCAATGCGGCTATTGCATCAACGGCATGATCATGGAGTCGGCAGCCTTCCTTGCCGGCAACAAGAGGCCGAACGACGCACAGATCCGGCAGGCTCTCGCCAACAATCTCTGCCGCTGTGGCACGCATGACCGCATCGTCAAGGCGGTCAAGCGCGCGTCGAGCATGGCGTAAGGGAGGCCGACATGAACGTACAGATTTCACGCCGCAAACTTCTGAAGAGCACCGGCGCTCTCGTCGTCACCTTTTCGCTCGCCGGAAAGGTCGGCGAAGCTTTCGCGCAAGGCACCCCCGCCGCCGCAAAACCGGTCGCGCTGACCGAAGTCGATTCTTTCCTCGCCATCGACAAGGCCGGCAAGGTTACCGTCTTTACCGGCAAGGTCGATCTCGGCACCGGCGTTCGCACGTCGCTTGCGCAGATGGCCGCCGAAGAACTCGACGTCCCGTTCAAGCAAGTTTCGCTGGTCACCGGCGACACGCAGCTCACACCGGATCAGGGCACGACCTGGGGCAGTCTCAGCGTTCAGGTCGGCGGCATGCAGATCAGGAACGCCGCTGCGACCGCGCGCAACGCGCTGCTCGACGAGGCCGCGAAAAAGCTCGGCGTCAAAAAGGAAGACCTCACGGTCTCCGACGGCACCGTGTCGGGCGGAGGCAAAAAGATCACCTATGCGCAACTGATCGGTGGCAAGTCGTTCGCACTCAAGGTCGACGACAAGGTGAAGACCAAGGACCCATCGGCTTTCAAGCTAGTCGGAAAGTCCATCGCGCGCGTCGATATTCCCGACAAGGTGATGGGCAAATTCACCTACATGCATGACTTCCGCGTACCTGGAATGATGCATGGTCGCGTGGTCCGCCCGCCGGCGTATGGCGCGAAGATCGAGAGCGTCGACGAAAGCTCGGTGAAGAACATTCCGGGCGTCCGGGTGGTGAAGGACAACAACTTCCTCGGCGTTGTCGCGTCCTCGGAATGGAATGCGATCCGCGCCGCGCGTCAACTCAAGGTGCAATGGTCGAAGTCGGAAACGTTGCCGGAACAGGCCAAGCTCTGGGAGCATGTGCGCGCCACCAAGGTGGTGCAGGACCAGGTCACGAGCAATGTCGGCGCCACCGGCATGGCCCTCGCGAGCGGCAGCAAGGAGCTGAAAGCAACCTACGATTTCGCGGTCAACCTGCATGGCTCGATCGGGCCGTCCTGCGCGGTCGCGGAATTCAAGGACGGCAAGCTGACCTCGTGGTCGGCGTCTCAAGCGACTCACACCCTGCGCCGGCAGCTTGCGCAGATGTTCACGTTGCCGGCCGAAAATGTCCGCTGCATCTATCTGGAGGGCGCAGGTTGCTATGGCCGCAACGGCCATGAGGATGCCGCGGGCGACGCGGCCATTCTGTCGAAGGCCGTAGGCAAACCCGTCCGCGTGCAATGGTCGCGCGCCGACGAACATGGCTGGGAGCCGATGGGGCCTCCGACCCTGATCGACATGCGGGCGACGCTCGACGACGCCAAAAACGTCACGACATGGGAAGGCGACTTCTTCATTCCGCAGCAGACCGCGGGCAGCTTCCTCGTGCCGCTCACGGGCGCCGTGCTCGCCGGTATGCCGCAGAAGGACGATATCGCACCGGGCAACATCTTCCAGAACTCGGCGATCCAGTACAAATTCCCGAACATCAAGACCGTCTGCAAACGGCTGGAAAACACGGTGTTCCGTCCGTCCTGGATCAGAACGCCGGGGCGCATGCAGAACACCTACGCCAACGAATGCTTCATGGATGAACTCGCAGCCGAGGCGAAGGCCGATCCGATCGTATTCCGCAAGAAATATCTCGACGACAAGCGCGGGCTCGAACTGATCGAGCGGCTGGTGAAGCTCTCGAACTGGGAGACTCGTCCGTCGCCGCAGAAGGTCGCGTCCGGCAACATCCTGAAAGGCCGCGGCGTATCCTATGTGAAGTATGAACTGGTTCGCACCTACGTTGGCGCAGTCGCGGAGGTCGAGATCGATCGCACCACCGGCAAGGTCCGCGTCCCGCGCTTCTACCTCGCGCATGATTGTGGACAGATGATCAATCCGGACGGCGTCAAGGCGCAACTCGACGGCAACATCATCCAGACCGTCAGCCGCACCCTGATGGAAGAGGTGAAATGGAATCGCGCGATGGTCACAACGCTGGACTGGGCGAGTTATCCGATCATCACCTTCCCCGACGTGCCGGAACTGGTCTACGACCTGATCGACCGTCCGAACGAGCGGCCATGGGGTGCAGGCGAACCGGCAGCAGCGGTGGTGCCGTCCGCCATCGCGAACGCGATCTTCGACGCCACCGGCGTGCGCATGCGGTCGGTGCCGTTCACTGCGGAGAAGGTCAAGGTAGCGCTCGGCACCGCTGCCTGATGATCCGGTGAGAGCATTGCAGCGGGATGCGTAACAGCATCCCGCTCTTTTTCACGGCGTTGCAACACAGCACATTGTCGAGAAGCATCCGCGCGCAGCGATCCCGGCGCCTGCCCGCGGCAGCGGCAATCCGCGCAAGACCCGCGGCCTAAACCCCTTATTTCCGCCCAAAGCTTCGTGCTAAGCGATAGTGGAACAACGATTTTTCCTGGACTTCCATGCGCGCCTGGATTGTCGCGGCCGTTGCCGCCCTGACCTGTATCACCGCGAGCCCGCCGGCCGCGGCGCAAGTGCGTGCATCCGCGCCCCTGCAACTGAACAATGCGGCTGCCGGACCTGACGTCGGTCCGATCCGGATCGAGTGGGAGGTGCGCAACCGCTTCCGGCTGTTCCGCAACGATTCGGATTTCCGCCGGCATGTCGCCGCGCATCGCGGTGATGGCGTTCTGGCCTCAGAGCAGCGGTTGGCGCACGCCACCGACGGCCGCGGCTGGGCGCGCGACATGGTCGAGAATCTGTGCGTCGACCAGACCGGGCGTATGCCGGAAACCTGTCTGCGCGACGGCCAGAAAGAGAATTATCTCAGCCCGGTCGATCATCCGATCACGGCAATGGCCGCGGGCGCAGTGCCTCCCGGAGCGGTTTGCGCCTGGAGTTTCGACGACGGCGAAACCGAGCCGGGTCAGGCCACAACACGCTGCGACGACCCGGTCCGGATCAGAGTGCGACACGGACGGCCGACCATCGCGACCGTGGATGTCGCCCTTGCGGACGGCACCGCCCAGCGCGTGACCACGGAAATCCTGATCAAGGACCTTCTGATCGCCGGCATGGGCGATTCCGTCGCGGCCGGCGAAGGCAATCCGGATCGCGCGATCGCTCTCGACGACGGCGGCTTCTGTTTCCGGCGATTTCTCGCCGGTACGACCAGCGAGTATTTCCGGCCGGGCCGTGCCGGCTTCAAGGGCAACAGGGCCTGCGATCCCGCGCTGTCAGCTGGCAATACATCGGCCGACTGGGCAAAGCTGAATGCGCGGTGGTGGAGCGCGGCGTGCCATCGCTCATTGTACGGCTATCAGGTGCGCGCAGCGCTCGCGATCGCGATTGAAAATCCGCATGTTGCGGTGACATTCCTGCCGCTCGCCTGCTCCGGCTCGACCATCGATAATGGTTTCTTCGGTTCCCTGCGCGCGCGCGAATGCCCGTCGACTGGCTCCTGCACGGCCACGAATGTCGCGCAGATGGTGCGGTTGAGGGAAGCGATCGATCTCGCCCGCAAGACCGACAAGGAACGCAGGCTCGACGCCATCCTGCTCACGATCGGCGCAAACGACGTCTGGTTTTCCGGCCTCGTCGCCGATGTCATCACCGAATCCGCGACAGAGCGCGCGCTGTTCAAGCGCGGCGGACTGATCGCCGAAGTGTCCGAAGCGCGCGGATATCTCAACCAATTCCCGCGCGATTTCGCGAAGCTGCGCGATGCGCTCAAGCCCTATCTCGACGGCAATCTGCAACGCATCGTCTATGTGACATACGGCAACCCGGCCATGGTCAATGGCGGCCAGGTCTGCAACGGCGGCCGCGCAGGCTTCGACGTGCATCCGGCGTTCAACGTGGATGCTGCCAGGCTGCGGGAGACATCCGACTTCGTGGAAAAAGAATTCCTGCCGCGGCTGCGTGCGCTCGCGACCTGCGAGGCGTCCGGCGCGTGCCGCGATCCGCGCACCGACCGCATGACCTTTGTGGATCAACATCAACCCGAGTTCGCGCAGCGTGGCTTCTGCGCAAGGTCACCGAACGATCCGGTTTTTGACCGCGAGTGTTTTCTGGAGAACGGCGAAAGCTTCGAGGCCAATCCGTCGCAGGCCGCGACCGACCCGTTGCGTTGCAGCCTGCGCGCCCGCGATTTCCGGCCATACAGTTCGCGCGCGCGCTGGATCCGCACGGCGAACGACAGCTATTTCACGGCGATGACATTCCCGGAAGGCATCAACGCCGCGCTGCAGCCGAGCGATCTGCACGATGCCACCTGGGGCGCGACCAGCGCGGTCTATGGTGGCGCAGTGCACCCGACCGCCGAGGGCCATGCAGCCATGGCTGATGCCGCGATGCCGGCGCTGCGTGCTGTGCTCGGACTTCAGACCCCGGCGCAGGTGCGCGCCGAGCCGCTCGCGCCGCTGCAGGTGCCGCCGTCGCCACGCTAAGACGCGGCCGCCGCAAAGAGGCTGAACTATTCGCGGTTCAGCGCGCTGCCCGCATGAACTTTTCGTTCTTCGGCTTGCGGATTTTCTGCACCGGCTGCGGTCCGCAAGCGAGCGCATTCAGGCAGACAGGCTGCGCGGATGGTTTCGCGGGCTTCTTGCCTTGCGCCATGGCCGACGACGCAGCCAAAGCGATTGCGACCGCCGTCACTGCCACCACGATTTTCATTGGCATTCTCCTCCGGGCGTAAATGGCGCCGGATCAGCCTCGCAACGCGGATACGACCGCGTTCGTGTCGGCGACCCAGCCGAAAAACGTTTCGACATTATGCTCTGTCGCCGCGCGGATGAAAGAGGGGCCGGCGGGCAAGGTGGCGTCTCGAACCAGCACGGCAAAATAATCCAGATGATAGGCCGCGCGGATCGTCGATTCGACGCCGACATTGCAGGCAATGCCACACACGAACACCGTGCGGATGTCGCGGCCGCGCAGATCGCTGTCCAGCGACGTCCCCGCAAAGCCGCTGTCGCGCGATTTGCTGATCACGAGATCGCCCGCTTGCGGAGCGAGTTCCTCCACGAATTCGTAATCCCATGTGCCGTGCGTCAGAATCTGGCCCTCGGTGCCGGGATGCGCGCGCATGTAGCGCAGCGCGTTCGACTTGTGGAAGATCGGCGCGCCCGGCGGCGCTTCGTGCCGGTCAGGCGAAAAGCCGTTCTTCAAATGGATGATGGTCACGCCCGCCTTGCGCGCCTCGTCGCTGAGCAATCGCACCTGCGCGATGACGGCGGGGGCATCGGCAATGCTGAAACCGATCCGCTCCAGGTACCCGCCCGGCGAGCAGAACGCATTCTGCATGTCGTTGATCACCAGCGCGGTACGCGCCGCGGTAAATTCCAGCGGCGACGGCTGCGCAGCGAGTGTCCGTGCGCTCACGCCACGCCGAGCTTCTTCTGCAGGCTGGTCGATGAGGTCGTGTACTGGAACGTCAGCTTCTTGTCCGGATAGACGTAGCGGTGGATCTTCTGCGCCGCCAGCGCCCCCTCGTGGAAGCCGCACAGGATCAGCTTGAGCTTGCCGGGATAGGTGTTGATGTCACCGATCGCGAAGATGCCCTTCTCGGAGGTCTCGAAAGTCTCCGTGTTCACTTCGATCAGACTGCCGTCGAGCTTGAGGCCCCAATCCGCGACCGGACCGAGTTTCATCGTCAGGCCGAAGAACGGCAGGATCGCATCGCACGCGATTTCGAAATTCGAGCCATCGTTGCGCTTCACAATCGCCTTCGACACCTGCCCGTCATTACCTTCGAGCGACGTAACCTGACCCAGCACGAAGTCGATCTTGCCCTCGCCCACCAGCGACATCATCTTGTTGACGCTGTCGGGCGCCGCGCGAAATTCCTGACGGCGATGCAGCAGCGTGAGATGGCTCGCAATCGGCGCGAGATTGAGCGTCCAGTCGAGCGCGGAATCGCCGCCGCCGGCGACCAGCAGACGCTTGCCGCGAAACTGCTCCATCTGCCGCACGGCGTAAGACACCGACTTCGCCTCATAGGCTTCGATGCCCGGGATCGGCGGACGCTTCGGCTGGAACGAGCCGCCGCCGGCCGCTACGATCACCACCTTGCATTCGAACACCTTGCCGGCATCCGTGGTCACCCGGAACTCGGGATCGCCGATGCGCTCGATCGTCTGCACCATCTCGCCGTAATGGAATTGCGGACCGAACGGCTTGATCTGTTCGAGCAGCCCCTTGGTCAAACCGTCGCCGGTGACAAGCGGGATGCCCGGAATGTCGTAGATCGGCTTCTCCGGATAAAGCTCGGCGCATTGGCCGCCCGGCTTGTCCAGGATGTCGACGAGATGCGTCTTGATGTCGAGAAGTCCGAGTTCGAACACCGCGAACAGGCCGCAAGGGCCCGCGCCGATGATCAACGCATCGGTCTTGATCACGTTTGTCGCATCCAGCATGACGTCACCTGCCCTGATAGCTTGGTGTCCGGACCAGAAGTCCGTCGAGCGCCTCGCTCATCTTGATCTGGCATGACAGCCGCGAATTCGCGCGCACGTCATACGCATTGTCGAGTTGCTCGTCTTCTTCGAGCGAGCGCTCGCCGGTTTTCGGCAGCCAGGCCTCATCGACATAAATGTGGCAGGTCGCGCAGGTGCAAGAGCCGCCGCATTCGGCGACAATCCCCGAGACCGAGGCGCGCATGGCGGCTTCCATGATCGTCTCGCCGAGTTCGGCGTCGATATCGTGGGTCGTCCCGTCGTGTTCGATAAATGTGATTTTCGGCATGGGATTAAAGGTCGTGTTCTAGTGGAGTTTTGGATTTGACATTCGCTTTGCGAGCCTGCGGCTAGATAGGTAGCGAATGTCAAATCCGCTCCACTGGGCGACGGTTTGTATCCAAACCATTTCTCCGCGTCATCCCCGCAGGGCGGCGGCGCAGGGTTCCGGATCGCGCTTTCCCGCGAAGTGACAATCGCGGTGCAACAGGATCAGGCCTGCCGCTCCGGGGTGCGCAGAATCAGGCCGTCGAGCTGGTCGGAGACCTTGATCTGGCAGGAGAGCCGGGAATTCGGCTTCACGTCGAATCCGAAGTCCAGCATGTCCTCCTCCATCGGAGACGGCGCGCCAACGATCTCGGTCCAGGCTTCGTCGACATAGACGTGGCAGGTCGCACAGGCACAGGCGCCGCCACATTCGGCTTCGATCCCGGGGATTCCGTGCTTGATGGCGTTCTCCATCACCGTGGAGCCGTTTTCGGCCTCAACGATGCGGCTTTCGCCTCCGTGGTCGATAAAGGTAATTTTGGCCATCTTGGGCTTACAACTTCCGCTTTCATAGGGGGAGCGGCCGACCCGGATGGCCGACGCGACGCTATATAACGGATCGGCCGGAATGCGCCAGTCGATCTTCAGCGCGCGATCCGGCAATCCGATCCTGTCTGCGTTGCATTGAGCACGGTCACCGGTCCGCCGACGACCGAACTTTGGGTTCGGATATTGCCCTTCCCTTCCTCGCGCACGAACGGCGCGCGGTAGGTGCATGTCATGGCCGCACCTGCGCCCTTGAACTCGATCTCACCCTTGAATCCGCCGGCATCGAACGCCCGCAGCACCACAAGCTTGTCGCCATCGATCAGCCAAATGCCGTCTCCGCCCGCGGCTGGCTGGCCGGGCGTGCCGATGCGGGCTTTCATCGCAAGCACGCGGCTGCGCGGGCCGCGTGGCGTCGTGACCGTGCGGGTATTCTCTCCCAATATGCGGCCCTCGTCGTCGATCTTGAATTTCAACACCATCGTCATCTGCGTATTGAATTCACCCTCGGCGCGGCGGATGCGCATGTTGTAATTGGCGCGCGCCTGGATGCCGATGCCCTTCAGCTCCTCAAGCGTGATGGCGCTGGCCGGCACGGGATCGGCAATGACCGCAAATGCGAGCGCGATCGCAAGATAGCGGATTACTCGCAGAACTTGCGGTTGTTGAAGGTGAAGCATTTCTTCCCGTCCCCGTCTTTGTCCGCTTTATTGGCAGGCTGCGTGTCGGTGGCCGGGCGATCGGTTGCTTTGGGCTTTTCGGCCTCGTCGGCATTGATCGCGATCCAGCGGAATGCTCCGCCGCGTGGCGGCCGCGCCAGAAGCCAGGTGCGGCCGCTGCACTTGTCCACAAGCATCGGCGCCGGAGGCTCGATCCGCGGCCGCGCCGGAATCAGTTCAAAGCACGGCGATGCCGCCGTCTGCGCGAGCGCAGCGACCGGCAGCCCCAGCAAGATTGCGGCGGACGCGATCCCGGCGCGCATCATTCGCAGAAGCGCCGGTTGTTGAACGTGAAGCATTTGCTACCTCCCGGAGCCGGGCGTTCGGGCGCCGGCGCCGCCTGCTTGTTCGGATCTGCAACGCAGCCGCCCTTGGCAATGATCTGGCCGGCGGGACAAACGATGCGGACACAGCGATCACTCTCGACCTTCTCGTCGGCCCGGCAGGCGAGCGGACACACCCGCTTGTCGAACCTGCGGATGAGCGAGAGCGTCTCGGCGGAAATCTCACCCGGCTTTCCGACCCGCACCGATGCAAACTTGGCGAACTTGTTCAGCGCCTCACGCGCCGGCGCTCCGAATTCGCCCGATACCGGCTCGTCGTAGCAACCGACACGCTTCAATTCGAACTGGACCGATCGCGCGAGTTCCGAGCGATCGTTGGCGGCACTCGACTGCGCCGCCGACTGGGCCGCGGCATTCGCCGCGTCCTGTTCGGCCTTGAGCGCGGCGAGCCGCCTGTCCGCCTCGGCCCGAAACTGACTGTTCGGGAATTCCGTGACGAAGCGTGTGAACTGTGCGGGATCGCGCGAGTCCTTGACGAGATTCCAGACCACCTCATCGGACCCCGGCCTGCGCCCGATCTCGGCATTGAGCGATGCAAAACGCTTTTCGGCTTCCGCGCGATGCGCGCTGTTTGGAAATTCCGACACGAAACGCGCAAATTGCCCCGGATCGCGCGAGTCCTTCATCAAATTCCACACCACGGCGTCGGAGGCCGGAGCCTGAACGACCGGTGGCGTCGGAACCGGCAACGCCGCCTTCAGATAGATCGCCTCACGCGACAGCGAACCATAGACGAACGGCAGTTGCGCGCGGCGCGTGGCCTCAAGCACGTCGTCGCGCACATTGCGAAACAGGAAGGTGATCTCGAGCCCCGGCGTTTCGATATGTTTGAGGAGCGATGCGCTGAACGGCGAATTGCGTCCCGCGCCATCGGCCGCCGTCGTGCCTTCCCGTGCAGCGAAAGCCACCAAAACGTTGCCGGTCGGCTCGACAGCGGCGAGACCGCGCGAGACGGCGCGGGTGCGCACGGTGCGCTGCATTTTCGTGGCGAAGGGATTATTGCGGCACGCGTCGAGGATCACGACGCCGAGACGCGACGCGTTCTCGACCAGCGGCGTGATCGACTTGAGCGAGATCGCCTCATGATCGACGTCGACGTCGGCTTTCAGTTCAGCATCGACAGGAATGAGATAGTTTTCGCCGCCGACCTCCATGCCGTGACCGGCAAAGAAGATGACAGCAATCTCGGATCCACGCGCGCGGCGCGCGAAGTCGAGAAGACCACGCCGCATGCCGTCGAAGGTGCCATCCTTGACCTTCAGGACTTCGAAGCCGAGCCGCTCGAACGCGGCGCCCACGTCATTGGCGTCGTTGCCGGGATTTTCGAGCGGCGCGACACTCGTATACGCGCCGTTGCCGATCACGAGCGCGATGCGCTTGGCATACGCGCCTGTGGAAAACCCAATGGTCACAGCTGCAACCAACGTTGCGCAGACCAGAGCAATAAGACGGCGTGGTTGCATGGCGCGTGTCCCGCTGGCGCCTTGGTTTGACCGGCGGTGCCAGATTAGTGCTTCGGGACTTGGTTGCAACCTGGCCGTCTGGCGTTCGCCACAGACACGCGCGCCCACCTGCAAAAATTTGGGCGGCTGACCGCGGCAGGGAGGGCCGCCCAATCGCGGCTCAGGCCGGAGTGAGGAGTCCGGCGATCTCGGTCCGGGTGGCGCGGATCGCAGAGCGCAGGCTCACAACTCCGGAAGCCCGGCCGGATGCGTCACCGGCGGTGGCGGCGTCTTCGACCTGAGCAGCGGCCTGTGCCAATGCAAAAGCCCCGATTCCCCGCGCGGATCCCTTCAAGGTATGAGCAGCCGCGGCGGCGACCGGCGCGTCAGCGCATTCGATCCGCTCGATCAAGAAGCCGATCTGGCGCTCGAAAAGGACCAGCACTTCGCGCTCAAGCGCGCGATCGCCCAAGGTCATCCGTGACAGATGAACCAGATCGATCGGACGATCCCCCGGAACAAGCGGGGGCGATATCACGGCGTCCAGCGCCGCTTGGGTGACTTCCATCATCGCACGCCTCCGGAGCTCTATGGCTCCTATCCGCACAATTTGACCTCGCATCGGCCAAAGCTGGGTAAAAAAAGGCCCGTTTGAGAGCCGGATCGGCCGGTAAGTGCCGCAGCAGTTAACGGCGGTCTAACGAGGCGGTTCCCCAGACTGTCCCAAAATCACACAGCATTGATGGGGCGCCATTAACGATGATTAAGAAGGACTTAACGCTGCAGTTTTATTCGGCCCGGCAAGCCGTTAGGATGGCCACTGGCGGCTAGTGTCCTGACAGTACCTATCGACCGGCGGGGGGACCACCGGCCCTTGGCAGATGTGTCTGAGGGACGAGCCGGGATTGTGGCTGTCAGTTGTGTCAGTGAGGCGGGAAACAATGTCCAATAACCCGAAGAAGGTCGTGGATCCAACCGAAGCGGCCATGGCGGCGATCCAGGAGGCGCTGAAGGTTAGAGACGCGGAGATGAACAGCCCCGCGGGATCGCGCTCCACTTCAGCAACGCCACCCCCTGCCCGCGACGAGTCTCGCAAACCCGCTTCCGAGCCGGCGATGTCCGCCGCCGCACAATCGCGGCACCCTGTGCGCGCGAATGGATCGCAGCCGAGCGGCGCGTCGCGTGCCAACGACGAATTGATCATTCCCGACGCTCCCTCCGACGTCGAGCCGGGCCGTCCCGCCAACGACGACTGGAAGTCGGTTGGACAGATTCTTCAGGCGACGCGCGTGCCTTCGGCAAAGCCGTTGTTCATGATCGCAGGCGCCGTGTCTGCTGCCTGGATCGTGTTCGCCGTCATTCTGACCGCACCGTATATCTCGAACTTGCAGCAGAGCTTCGCGCCGACGCTGCTCGCGCTCGTTGTGACATTCCTCGCTCCGGTCGGATTCTTCTTCGCGGTCGCACATACGATTCAGCGCTCGCTCGAAATGCGGGCGCTTTCGCAATCCATGGCGGAGGTCGCATTGCGGCTGTCGGAGCCGGAAGGCCTCGCCCGCGAATCCATTGTGACCGTTGGTCAGGCCATTCGCCGCGAAGTCGCGGCGATGGGCGATGGCGTCGAGCGTGCGCTTGCGCGCGCCGCCGAACTCGAAACGCTGGTCCAGAACGAAGTCGCCACGCTGGAGCGCGCTTACAACAATAACGAAGTGCGCATTCGCGGCCTGCTCGACGAACTGGCCAATCAGCGCGACAGCCTGATCGGCCAGGCCGAACAGGTCCGCAACGCCATTACCGGCGTGCATCTCGATCTGAACCAGGACATCACCGGCATCAGCGATCAGGTTGCGTCGCAGGTTGCGTCGGCGACCGACGGCATTACCCGCGAATTGCAGGAAAAGACCGACCACATCACGACCACGCTCAATCGCGTCAGCGACGAGATGCTGGCCCAGCTCGGTGAGCGGGCGGGCGAAATCCTGGAACGCCTGCAGCAGACCGCGCAGGAAACCGCGCAGGCCGTCGACGCCATCAGCCAGACGGCGGCCACCTCGATCGAAAACTCCGGATTTGCGACCACCAGCGCGATCGACGGAGCGGCCGAGCGGCTGAATGCCGGCCTCGCCTTCAAGACCGAAAATATCGCCGAGGAATTCGACGTCCTGTCGCAGAATCTCATCGAGATGATGCAGCTGCGGCTCGCCAATGTGACCAACGACTTCTCGCAGCGCTCCATGACCATCACCGAGATGATGAGCGAGCGTGCGAACGAAATCTCGACGGGTCTGTTGCAGGTTTCGGCGCAGGCCGCCGAGAGCCTGACCCAAGTGTCGGAACAGACCACCGAAGCGCTCACGGATATCGCCGCACAAGCGGCCGAAAACATCGTGCTGCGCAGCGAGGAAGTGAACTCGACATTGCGCGCGACCGGCGAGTCACTTGTCGTCGATCTCAGTCTGCGCGGCGGCGACGTCGTGGAGAAACTCGAACAGACCGGCGCTGTCATTACCGGCACGATCGGCGCTCGCAGCGACGAGCTGATGGATACGTTCCGCAGCTCGGCCGACACCATCGCATCCACAATCGGCACCCACGGCGACGCGCTGAAGGAAATGCTGAGCGCCCGCCTCGTGACGTTCGAGGAAATGTTCACGCAAGGCGGCACCGCGTTGGCCGAGCGCATCGCCAACGACTCGTCCACGCTCGGAAACCTGATCACGCGCCATCTCGGCGAATTCGACCGCACCGTGAAGCTGCACGGCTCGGAGTTGGTCGAACGGCTCGGCGACCGCACGCAGTCGGTCACCGACACGATGCGTTCCTGCATCGACAATTTCGACCAGCGGATCGGCGGCAAGACCGGCGAGATCACCGACGCGCTCGACCTGCGTCTCGTCCGCTTCCAGGAGGCACTCGACAGCCGCACCCAGACCCTCAATGACGGGCTTGGCGGGCGCGTGCTCGAGATCGCAAAAACCCTCGCCGAAGGCGGGCGTGAGGTCGTATCGGCGCTCGAAACCCGCATTTCCGACGTGACCACGGCGATCGACTCCCGCAGCAGCTCGCTGGCCGAAACGATCGCCAGCAAGGCTCAGGACATCGACAAGGTGCTCGGCTCGCGGGCCATGGAGGTCGCGAACACGCTCGATAGCCGCATCGGCAAATTCGAGGAATTGTTCATCGGCCGTGCCGAGAACGCGACCCAGTTGCTTGAAACGCGTGGCCGCGGTGCCGCCGAAGTTATGACCGAAGCCGCGACCCGGCTTGCTGACCTGATCGAAACCAAGGGCAGCGGCGCAGTGCAGTCGCTGACCGAGCGTTCCGAGACCGCCATTCAGTCGGTCGAAACCCGCTCGCGTCTCGCCGCCGAGTTTCTCGCCGACCGGACCGAGAAGATGGCGATGGAGCTCGAATCGCGCAGCAAGTTGATCGGCGACTTCCTCACCGACAACGCCGGAAGGGCTGCGAACGACGTCGAAAACCGCACGCGCGCTGCTGCTGACCTCGTGCTTGAACGGACCGCACAGGTCGCAAGCGAGATCGAAAGCCGAACCCGCACTGCTGCCGATCTCGTGCTGGAACGCACCGATCAGGTCGCAACCCAGATCGAAAGCCGCACCCGTGCGGCGACCGACGAGATGAGCGCCCGCGCGGAACACGTGGTTTCCCAGATGGAATCCCGCACGCGCGCCACCACCGACGCTGTGACGGAACGCGCAGAGACGGCCGCCCTCCAGATCGAAGGGCGGACCCGGACCGTGACCGACATCCTGACCGAGCGTGCTGAAAAGGCCGCCTCGCAGTTCGAGAACAGGTCGCGCGCAGCGACCGAGGTACTGACGGAACGCACCGAGCACATCGCCACTCAGATCGAAAGCCGCACGCAAGCGGCCGCGACCGTGCTGTCTGAACGCGTCGAGCATGCCGCAGCACAGGTCGAGGGCCGCACACGCACCTTCGTCGAAGCGCTGGCCGAGCGCACCGAGCATGCCGCAGCGCAGATCGAGGGCCGCGTACGCTCCTTCGCCGACACGCTGACCGAGCGCACAGAGCACGCCGCGGCCCATGTCGAGGGCCGCACCCGCTCGGTTGCCGACATCCTCACGGAACGTGCCGAGCACGCTGCCATCCAGATCGAAGGGCGCACGAAATCCGCCACCGATCTCCTGGCGGAGCGCGCTGAGCAGGTCGCCGTCCAGGTCGAAAGCCGCGCCCGCGCCGCAGCGGATTCGCTGATGGAACGCAGCGAGAAGATCGCCCAGCAGATCGAAATCCGCACGCATGCCGCAACCGACATGCTGGCGAGCCGTTCGGAAATCGTCACGAGCCAGGTCGAATCTCGCACCAAGGCCGCGGCCGAGTCGCTCAATGCCCGCCTGGAAGCGCTTGCGCTCTCCGTCAGCGAAAATACCGGCGAAGCCGAACGCTCAATGTCGCATCTGGCCAACAACTCGACCGAGGCGATGCGCAATGCGGCCAGCGAAGCCGAGCGCGTGCTTGCAGTGGTCTCGACCGGCATCGGCTCTTCGCTCAAGCAGAATGCAAGCGACGTCGAGCGCACGTTGCTCAGCGTCAGCGCGGAAGTCGCGCGCGGTTTCGTCGGCAAGTCGGACGAAATCGCCGCCGCCGTCTCGGCCCGCGCCTCCGAAATGACCCGCGTGCTGGATGCCAATTCCTCCACCCTGCTCGCGGCGCTGTCGGCGAAGGGCCAGGAATTCACCGGCGAGGTCCAGCGCGCCACGCAATCGGCGGTCAGTGCGATCGAAAGCAAGGGCTTCGACTTCACCCGCACCATGCTCGACAATTCCAACGAACTGGCCCGCGTGATCAACGACGCGAGCGAGACCGCGACCGCACGCGTCAACCAGACCCTGCAGAACCTGCAATACACGACCCGCGAGGCGATCGAACAATCGCAGCAGATCGCTGCCGAATCGGTCAGCCAGGTCATGGAATCGCACGCACAGTTGCGCGGCGAATCCACATCGCTGTTCGAGCGCATGCGTGAGGCCAACGTGCTGCTGCACGAGGTGCTGACCGGTGCGCACGAGAACATGGCTACGATCGAGGATTCGCTCACCAGCCGGGTGGCCGAATTCGCGAGCGCCATGAGCGACGTCACCGCGCGCAGCGGCACCGTCGGCGAACAGATCCAGACGCATGTCCAGTCCTTCAAGTCGGACACGGCCGTGGTGCTCGAGAATCTCGCCGAAATTTCGCTCCAGTTTGCCCATCACGGGCGCACGCTGGTGCAGGCAGTCGAGACATTCGAGAAGAGCAATCAGCGCACCGAGGAGACGGTGTCCGATCGCCGTGCTTCGCTGGAAACCCTCGTCGCCACGCTCGACCTCAAGTCGGAGGACCTGGAACAACGCCTGCAGCGTTTCACCGCCCTGCTCGATCAGTCGCTGAACGGAGCGGATTCCCGCGCCCGCGAAATCGGCCGCATGATCGCGGAGAGCTCGACCACCGGCACCCGCACCATCGCCGAGCAGTACGAACTCGTGCGCGAAGCGAGCGAGGCCGAAAGCAAGCGCACCAGCGACCTGATGCGCAACATCTACGAACAGTCGATCGGCGAGACCGACTCGCTGTTCCGGCAATCGTCGGAGCGGTTCGCCGAAACACTCGCCGGCATGAAGGAGATGGCTGCCGAGATGCATACGCAGCTCGAGCAGACCCGCGCCGAGTTGCGGCGTGGCATCCTCGAATTGCCGCAGGAAACCGCCGAGAACGCCGCCCAGATGCGCCGCGTGATCGTCGACCAGATCGAAGCGCTGGCGGAGCTCAACCGCATCGTCAGCCGGCACGGACGCAGCATCGAGGCAGCCGAGCCGCGCCGCTCGGCCGAGCCGATGCTCGCTGTGGTCGGCGGCGGCCGTAACGAAGCACGCCCGCAAGCCCGCCTTCCAGAACAGCCGCAGGCTCCTGTCGGCCGTCCCGCTGCACCGCCGCCGCCGCGTGGCGAGGCCTATCCGCAGCAGGCTGCGCCCGTCGGGCGCAACCAGACCGGCTGGCTGTCGGACCTTCTGCAACGGGCCGATGACGGGCATACACCCACCGCACCGACTGCGCCCCCGCACGGACGTCAGGGGCCGCCTGCCCCGCCGCAGCGGCCGCTCGACTCGCTCGATGCGCTGTCCGCCGACATCGCACGGCTGGTCGAACACGATGCGTCGATCGATATGTGGGATCGCTACAATCGCGGCGAGCGGAACGCATTCACGCGCCAGCTCTACACGATCAATGGTCAGCGCGCGTTTGATGACATCCGCAACCGTTATCGTGCGGATCGCAATTTCCGCGCGACGGTGGATCGCTATATCGCGGAGTTCGAACGGCTGCTCGAAGACGTGTCGCGCGACGAGCGCGGCGGTCAGGCGATGGTGCGGACCTATCTCACCTCCGAAACCGGGAAGGTCTACACCATGCTGGCGCATTCCGCCGGCCGGTTCGACTGAGCGGGTTCACCCCGCAAGACAGGTCAAAGAGGGCGCGTTTCGGGACGCGCCCTCTTTTTTGCGCCCCCCGCGGCCGATCCGGCCTGAAAAAATTCGTCCACTGTGAGAGCTGGCTCACAGAGGCGGGTTCCGCCCACGGTCATGCTGCCCCTCAAAGGAGAGGAGGCCGCAATGATCGCAACTCCGAACGTCCTGTTGATCGTGTTCGGTCTGGCAGGTGCGCCTCCGGCCGAGCCGGTCGCCTGCGTTGCGAATGAGATCGCGGTCCCGACCCAGCCCGCCGACCGCTGCTTTGCCCCCGAGATTCCGGACAGCGTGGTGACGCATGAGCAATTCGACACAATCATGGAATGGCTCGCGCAGCGCTTCGACCTGCCGAAGTCATCGGAATATCCCGCAATCGTTATCGAAAACCCGGCCAATTTCGGGCGCATGCATCGCGGAGGCCTGGTCACTTACAGCGATACGCAGCGTGGAAACGAGGCCGAGCACCGATCCGGCGGCGGCGACATCCTCGCATTCTATAACAATGCAAAGCGAACCATTCACTTCTCAGAGGATTGGTCCGGCAACACCGATGCCGGCATGTCCGTGCTGGTGCACGAAATGGTGCACCATCTGCAGAACATGGCCGGCCTGAAATACAATTGCGTGAGCGAACGCGAGAAGCTTGCTTACCAGGCGCAGGCCGCCTGGCTCGAGCGATCCGGGAAGTCGCTGGAAAGCGAATTCGGGCTCGACCCGCTCACCCTGCTGGTGCGCAGCAACTGCATGTAGCTGCGCCGGCGGGCCGCCCTGCCCGCCCGCACGATCATGGCGCGACGTCACCATGAACGTTGAGCCGTGCCGCCGGACTTGTTTTGCAGGCCGCGAGCGACGACATGCACCGCCAGCCCGGAGGTGAACAATGTCTCTCTCATTTCCTTCTTTCGCGACCGCGTTGCTCACGGATGGTCCCGCTGCCGACCACGCCGGCCGCATGGCCCTGTACGGCCAATTCATCGGCGACTGGACGATGGACGGAACGGTCTATCTCCCGGACGGCACGCCCCATCAGGGCGAGGGAGAGATTCATTTCAGCTGGGTGCTGCAGGGCCGCGCCATCCAGGATGTCTGGATTTTTCCGGGGGCTTTCTTCGGCACCACGCTGCGCGTCTACGATCCCGCGCTCGATGCCTGGCACATCCTGTGGAGCGATCCCCTGAAACAATATTTTACCCGCCAGATCGGACGAGCGCGCGGCAACGAGATCGAGCAGAACGGCACCAACGAACAGGGCGAACCGATCCGCTGGAGCTTTACCGACATCACGCGCGACTCCTTCCGCTGGATCGGAGAGCGCGCGGCGGCGGGGAGCAATGCCTACACGCGCCAGGCGGAGTTTTTCGCCCGGCGCGCCTGAGGCAAGCGGACCGCCCTAGTCGATCCGTACATTCATCGCGCGCGCGATGTCGCCCCACAGCTTCAGATCATCGCGGGTGCGGCGGCCGAGTTCCTCGGACGTGTCGGCAACCACCGGCAATCCGAGATCGAACAGCTTTTGCTTCACCTCAGGGTTATTGAGCGCGAAAACCAGTTCGCGATTGAGCACATCGACGATGGGCTTCGGCGTTCCGGCCGGCGCGTAGAACGCGAGCCAGGACGTTGCCTCGAAGCCCGGGACCGTCTCCGCGATTGCCTGGATGTCGGGCTGGCCGGCAAACCGCTCCTTCTCTCCGATCCCTATGATGCGAAGCAGCCCGCTCTTGTGCTGGCCGAGCGTCGACGAAATCGTTGCGATCACCAGCTGGATATGTCCGCCCATGGCGTCGTTCACGGCCGGACCACCGCCCTTGTAGGGCACGTGGACCATATCGATGCCCGCCTCGCGGTTCAGCAGAAGGCCAGCCATGTGCTGCGGGCTGCCAATGCCGGCCGTGCCGAAATGCACCTTCTTTGGATTGGCTTTCGCGTAGCTGATGAACTCGGCGATGTTCTTTGCCGGCACGTTGGGATTGACCGCAATGCCGAGGATGCCCCGGATCGCGGTCGTCAACGGCACGAAATCCTTCAGCGGGTCGAACGGCATGGTTTGCACGTTCGGCACAATCGTCATCAAAGCATTGGTGGTGAGCAGGATCGTGTAGCCGTCAGGCGCCGTGCGCGCGACCGCGAGCGTGCCGATGCTGCCATTGCCACCCGGCTTGTTCTCGATCACGACCGGCTGCTTCAGGCGCTCCTGCATGATGGGTTGAATCATGCGCGCCACCTGCTCGGTTGAGGCGCCGGGCGGATACGGCAGCACGATGGTGATCGGCCGCGTGGGGAAATCCTGGGCCGGTGCCGCAATCGTCGCGGCGACCAGAGCAAGCACACACAGGGCTGCGCGCGATGCGGCGGAAATCATGGGCGTACTCCTCACGTGGCCATTCGTAGAGGCCATCATTTTCGCTATTGCGAAATTGTTGTCGGTTCCACGAAGGTTAGTGGAGCACAGCAGCCGCGGTCAAGTTCGGTATCGAAGACAACAGACCGCGCAGTCCCGATCGTGAGAAGGACGTTTGGCCGGATATGAGAATCCCGCCGCCGTTCGGCTTATTGCTGCCGACGCGGCTGCTGCGTCGCCGGCCGTCCGCCGCCGAAGATGATACGCGACGGATTCTCGTCGAAATTGCGCACCGCGCGATCAATGGTGTTGAGCGTGCGGCGGCCGTCCACGGCCAGGCCCTCGAGCCGCTTGTCGAGATTTTCGGCGAGTGTCTTGAATGCACGCACCGCCTCCGGAACGTCGCCCTTCTCCCCGGTCAGAGTATCGACATTACCCAGAACGCGGTCTGCGCTGACCAGAATCCGGTCGACCTTCTCGGAGTTCTTGGCCAGCGCGTCTGTGAACGACTCGATATTCTTCACCGACTTCGACAGCGAGTCCGAATTCTTCGACAGCATTTCTGTGAAGGCCTCGACATTCTTGAGCGAGTTCTTCAGCGTCTGCTGGTTCTCGACCAGCACCGCGTCGATGCGCCGTGCAACGTCACGCGCGGCCGCCATCATGTCCTGCGACGCGCTGGAACCGGCGGTGAGAAGCGGCGTGTCTCCCATTTTTGCCGTAAGCGGCGCCGCGTTCGACGCGCCGCCGCGCAACGCCAGAACCGCAATGCCGGTCAGTCCCTGGGAATCGAGGCTGACTTCGGTATCGGCACGCACCGGGGTGGTGGCTTCCACCGATATGACGGCGACGGAATTCTTCGGCTCTTTCGGATCGAGCGACAACTCGGTCACTTCACCGACGCGGATACCATTGAAGGTTACGGATGCACCGGACCGCAGGCCCCCGATCGGCCCCTGGAACATGACGCGATAGGTCATGCGCTCACCAGTGCCGCCGACATGGTGGAACCAGTACACGAAGCCGAACGCGCTCAGCACCGTTGCGAGCGTGAACAGTCCAATCAGGATGTAATTAGCCCTGGTTTCCATACGCTAACCTCACATCGTTGCGCCGACGCGCCCGCGCTTGCCGCGGAAGTAAGCTTTCAGCCACGGATGTTCCGAGGCGAGCATTGTCGACATCGGTCCTGCCGCAATCACCTTGCCGTCGGCCAGAACCGCAATCCGGTCACAGACGGAATGCAGGGAGTCGAGGTCATGGGTTACCATGAAAACGGTGAGCCCCAAAGTACGCTGCAAGGTCCTGATCAGATTGTCGAATTCACCCGCGCTGATGGGATCGAGGCCCGATGTCGGCTCATCCAGAAACACGATCGCAGGATCGAGCGCGAGCGCGCGTGCGAGTGCGACGCGCTTAATCATGCCACCCGACAGTTCCGAGGGCATCTTGTTCAGCGCTTCCGGCGGCAGTCCCACCATCTTCAGCTTGGCGGCTGCGACTTCATCGAGCAGACGCGGCGACAGGTCGAGATATTCGCGCATCGGGAACTGCACGTTCTGACGCACGGTCAGCGCCGAGAACAAGGCGCCATGCTGGAACAGAATGCCCCAATGCCGCTCGATCAGCTGCTCGCGCAATTCCTTCGCCTTGGAGAATTCCTGCCCGAACACTTCGATGGTGCCCGACGTCGGCTGAATGAGGCCGATCATGGTGCGCAACAGCACCGATTTGCCCGCACCGGACGCGCCGACAAAGCCCAGCACCTCGCCGCGCTTCACGTCGAAATTGACGCCCTTCAGCACATGCTGGCGCCTGAATTTGACCTGCAGGTTGCGCACCCGCAGCGCGATGTCCTGGGAGATATCGAGTTGCGGTTCGGGGCCGTCATCGAACAGCGACAGGATATCGAAGCCGGTATCTGTGATCGACATGGTGCCCGCCTATTTGTCGATCGCAGCGAAGAACACGGCGAAGATGCCGTCCAGCACGATCACGAGAAAGATCGCCTGCACGACCGCGGCTGTGGTCTGCGCCCCGAGCGATTCAGCGGAGCCCTTGGTCTCGAGTCCGCGCACGCACGCAACGATGCCGATCACCATAGCCATGAACGGCGCCTTGACCATTCCGACCATGAAATGGTCGATCGAGATCACTTCGCGCAAACGCTGGATGAAAACCTCGGGCTGGATGCCGCCATAAAGCGAAGCAACGAGGGCCGCGCCGTAGAGCGCCGACATCTCGCCGAGGAAAGTCAGCATCGGCACCGCGATCACAAGCGCAAGAATGCGGGGCAGCACCAGCACGCTGATCGGATCGAAGCCCATGGTTTGCAGCGCGTCGATTTCCTCGCGCATCTTCATGGAGCCGATTTCGGCGGTGTAGGCCGAACCCGACCGGCCCGCGACCATCACGCAAACAATCAGCACGCCGACTTCGCGCAACACCAGAATGCCGACCATGTCGACCACGAACACATCGGCGCCGAACCGGCGGAAATGGAAAATGCCCTGCTGCGCGAGGATGGCGCCGATCAGGAAGGTGATCAGCAGAATGATCGGCACCGCGCGCCAGCCGACGAGATCGATCTGGTTGATCAGCGACGTGAAGCGGAAGGTGCGCGGACGCCAGAAGATGCGCAGGAAGGCGAAGGTGACCGCGCCCAGCATCTGCGCGAACAACGCGGCCGACGTGCCGACCTCGGCGATGTTCTCGCCGACCGTCGCGAGCCAGTCGGCGACGCTCTTTCTGCGCAGCCGCTCCGGATCCGGCAATTCCGTGGTCTGATGGACCGTATCGACAATGGTGCGGAACTGATCGGCGAGATTGACCACGTCGGTTGTGGCGCCCTGCTCGCGCGAGCCGCGCAACAGCCGTTCGAGCAGCCAGGCGCCATACGTGTCGAGCTTCGCGACGCCTTCCATATTGACGCGCACGGCCTTGATCGGGCTCTGCGGCGGAAGCGCCACGGCCATGACCAGCCGCTCAAGATCTTTCGCGCGGTCAGCCGTCCAGTCCCCGGCCGCCAACAGATCGAGTCTGTCGCCGTTTACCGTCGCGGCGAGCAACGCATCAGCACTCATACAACTCCCCGTCCCATATGCCCCGGACGGCTCTCGGCGCTGCAACGAGGCCGGCCGCTCGGCCCGCCGTCTCGCACCTTGAGAAAAACCGCATTTCGGTCACATACTTAACAGAGCACCCCCGCCTGTCGAGTGATCGTTAACAAAGCTTTAAGCACATGGTTAATCCTGCCGCCCCGCGGCTCTCCACGACCGTCGAAACGTGGCCCATCGCTGGGCATTTTACCATCAGCCGGGGCGCCAAGACCGAGGCAAAGGTGGTGGTCGCGGAACTCGCGGCCGGTGCGCTCAAGGGTCGCGGGGAGTGCGTTCCCTATGCCCGCTATGGCGAGAGCCCGGAAAGCGTGGTCGCCGCGCTCAAACAGATCGCCATCCGGGTTGCGGGCGGCCTGACCCGCGACGAACTGCAACGGGCCATGCCGCCCGGCGCCGCCCGCAATGCGCTGGATTGCGCGTTCTGGGATCTGGCGGCCAAGCAAGCCGGAAGGCCGGCCTATGAACTCGCCGGCCTCCCTCCGCCGCGCCCGCTGACCACCGCCTTCACCATTTCGCTCGGCACGCCCGAGACGATGGCGGCCGCTGCGCGCAATGCCGGCGCGCGCCCGCTCCTGAAGATCAAGCTCGGCGCCGAGGGCGATCCGGACCGCATCGCCGCGATTCACGCGGCTGTGCCGCGGACCGAACTGATCGTCGATGCGAATGAGGGCTGGAACCCGGACAACCTCGCGGACAATCTCACGGCTTGCGCAGCAGCCGGGGTCACCCTTGTGGAGCAGCCCCTCCCCGCCGATGCTGACGACGCGCTTCTGAAGATGCCCCGGCCCGTTCCGGTTTGCGCGGACGAAAGCGCACATGACCGCGCATCGCTTGCGACCCTCGTCGGCAAATACGACGCAGTGAATATCAAGCTCGACAAGACCGGCGGGCTGACCGAGGCACTCACAATGGCCGCCGAAGCCCGGCGGCTTGGGCTCATGACCATGACCGGCTGCATGGTCGCGACCTCGCTCTCGATGGCCCCAGCCATGCTGGTGGCACAGACTGCGCGCTTCGTCGATCTCGACGGCCCGCTCCTGCTCGCGCGCGACCGGGTTAATGGCCTGCGCTATGACGGAAGCGTCATCCATCCGGCGACGACGCGTCTTTGGGGATAATTCAGGACGATTGCCGGTAAATTTGGAACTGTCCACCCTCCTATGCGTTGTGGGTCGCGCGTCGGTGTTCACGTCGGGTCCGGCCCGGGGAAGGCCGGCTTTTTCAGTTTCGATGGGAGAAACGCCAGCCATGCTGGACCGGCAATCGCGAGCCATGACTGCCGATGAGGCTCTGCTGGAGGCGGAACCGGATTTCCCGAACATTACGACTGAGGGAGCGCTGGCGCGCCGCGCCCGTGAGCAGGAGACCCTGTTCCGTTTCACGGACCGGCTTTACCGCGCCGAAACCACGTCCGACCTCTATGAGGCTGCGCTGGATGCGATCATGGGCACTCTTGCGTGCCGGGCGGCATCCATTCTCCGCTTCGACCGCCAGGCGGTGATGCGCTTCGTTGCCTGGCGGAATCTTTCGCAGGATTACCGCACAGCGGTGGACGGCCATTCGCCCTGGAGCGAAGGCGACCGCGAGCCGGAGCCGATCTTCATTCCGGACACCGCGCAAGCGGATCTGCCGGCTGATCTTCGCGCGGCGATCGAATCCGAAGGCATCCGCGCACTGGCTTTCATTCCACTGACGTGCGGGGGCCGTGTGTGCGGAAAGTTCATGGCGTATTACGCCGTGCCGCAAAAGTTCGACCAGCGCGTCGTGGATCTTGCCGTCACGATTGCCCGCCAGCTCGGCTTCAGTCTGGAGCGCGAGGAAATGGACAAGCGCAGGCACATCACGGAAGTGGCGCTGCGCCAAAGCGAGGAGCGGCTGCGTGCGGTGTTCGATTCACCCGCGATCGGCGTCGCCGTGCTCACTCCGCAAGGCCAGTTCATCGAAACCAACGAAGCCTTTGATGACCTGTGCGGCTACACCTCCGAAGAACTTCGTACCAGCATGAACTCGATGGAATTGACGCATCCCGACGACCGGCCTGCGATGCGCACTCTCCTCGACAGCATGCTGGACGGCAGACGCTCCGACTTCATCATCGAGAAGCGGTATGTCCGAAAGGACGGGACGGTCATCTGGGTGCAGAACAGCGTCTCGCTCACGCACGACGAAGACGGGCTGCCTCTGCATCTCGTCAAGCTCATTCAGAACATCACCGAACGCAAGATCTCCGAAAAGCGGCAGCGTCTCCTGATCGACGAGATCAATCACCGTGTGAAGAACACGCTGGCGACCGTGCAATCCTTTGCCGCGCAAAGCCTGCGCAACGCCAACAGCCTGGCCGAAGGCCGGGCCGCCTTCGAGGCGCGGCTGATCGCGCTGTCGAAGTCGCATGACGTCCTCACGCGCCAGCATTGGGAAGGCGCCGACCTGATCGATGTGGTGAACGGCGCCATCGCTCCCTATCGCGGCCGCTCCGAATACGGCCGTTTCCGGATCGAAGGTGACCGGCTCAGGCTGGGGCCGAAGGCCGTGCTGGCGCTCTCGCTGGCATTTCACGAACTTGCGACCAACGCAGTCAAATACGGCGCGCTGTCCACCGACTCCGGCCGCGTGTCGATCAGCTGGCGGATCATTCCACAATCGCAGCGGTTCGAACTGCGATGGCAGGAAAGCGGCGGCCCGAAAGTGGAACCGCCGCTCCGGCGCGGCTTCGGATCGCGCCTCGTCGAGCAGGGCCTTGCGCAGGACATTGTCGGAGAGGTCTGTTTGCGCTTCAACGATATTGGCGTGGAGTGTTCGATCGACGCCCCGTTGCTTGAAATTGTCGGACCGGACTGACGGCGTCAGATTGACAGGAGCGTGTGTGAGCACAGCGACGCCCGACTTCGCGGGGCGGCGAGTTTTTCTGGTCGAGGACGAGTCGCTGATCATCATGATGATGGAGGATGCGCTCACTGACCTCGGCTGCGGAATTGCCGGCGTTGCATCGCGGTTCGACGACGCCGTGACCAAGGCGAGTACGCTCGCATTCGACATCGCGATTCTGGACGTCAACCTTGCCGGCCTGCGCACCTTTCCGATCGCCGAGATCATCAAAGCGCGCGGCATCCCGTTTGTGTTTGCGACCGGCTATGGCTCGACCAGTGTGCCCGACGGTTTGAACGCGGTTCCAATCCTTCAGAAGCCGTTCGCGACAAGCGATCTCGCACGGGCCATGACGCTCGCGCTGCAGCCGGAACGGTAACGCGCGCCATTATTCACCCGCGAATTTTTCTCGCAAAAAGCTGCGCTGTTGCAGATTACTCACAGCTCTGTGCTTTGAGTCTTTTGCGCTTGGCAATGCGCCGCATTCTTGTCTAGCTTTGCAAGGGGCGACTTTGGGGAGCGCGGGCTATGGGCGTGCGTGCGGCGTTTTGCGGCGCGATATTAGCCGCGTTTTTTGCTGCCGATGCCAGCGCCTCTGTGCGAATCGCCAATGACAAGGGCGGACAGATCGGTCCCTACCTCGATGCCTATGTGGTCATGCGCAATAAAGGCCAGAACGTCGTGATCGACGGGCCCTGCCTTTCGGCCTGCACGATCGTGCTCGGTGTGATGCCGCGCGAGCGAATTTGCGTGACCCGCCGCGCCCAACTCGGCTTCCACGCCGCGTGGAACCCCGGGAGAGACGGCCGCCCGATTCTCAGCCAGGCCGGCACCAAGGCGCTGTGGGACATCTATCCGGGCGATATCCGGGCCTGGCTGAAAAAGCGCGGCGGGCTCAAGCCGAAGATGGTGTTCCTGTCAGGTTCCGAACTGACGGCGATGTATCGCCCATGCGATTGACGCCGTTACACTTTCCGATCTGACATCCGCATTAATGCGAACGCCGTGATCGCGGCCCCGGTCAGCGCCACGACGGCCATGGCGCCATAGGCTGCAACCCCGATCTTTTCGTAAAGCATGCCCGCCAGCAGCATACAGGCGCTCATCGTGACGCCCTGAATGATGGAGAAATAGCCCTGCGCGGTGGCATGGCGTCCCTCCGGCGCGGCGTGCGCGATGAATGCCACGGCGCCGAGGTGGGTCGCGCCGAACGAGAATGCGTGCAGCAACTGCAGCAGCGGCAGCGTCCACCCGGTCGGATCGAAGGCAAGGCCGATCCAGCGGATGGTGGCGCCCACTCCGCCGAGAATGATCAGCTGAACGGCGCCGAAGCCCGGCGGCAGGCGCCCCGACAGCGCAAACAGCACGATTTCCGCGGTGACGCCCAGCGCCCAGAGCGCGCCGATGGCGACGCCGTCGAACCCGGCCGCCTTCCAGGCGATGGTCGAGAAGCCGTAATAGACCGCATGACTCGACTGGATCAGGCTTGCGGCCATGACGATCGCTATGAAGCGCGGCGTGCGCCACAGCGGCCGGATGGGTGCACTGTCGCTGGCCGGCACGGCCGGTGGCGGCAGCGGCATCAAAAGCATTGAGGCAAACGCCGTCGCAATCGCGGCCGCCGCGATCAGCCAGATCAGGTGGCGCGTCTCGATCAGGTCGAAGGCCACGCCCGCGCCGATATTGGCCAGAATGAAGAAGATCGATCCCCATAGACGCACCGGGCCATAGGCCGCTCCGCGCGCCCTGAGCCCGCGCAGCGTATAGGCGTCCTGCAAAGCCACCGACGGCGTGTGGGCGAAGGCCGTGAATGCCGTCAGGGCAACAATCATCCAGGGCCCGGACACGAGCCCGAGCGCGGTGAAGCCGCAGGCTGTCACGATGGCGAGGGTCACAATCGTCGGCCGCAGGCCAAAGCCGCGGTCGGCGGCGCCGGTCGCCAGCGGGACGGACAGCACCCGGAGCAATGCGGTCGCCGCGAGGATCGCCCCGACTTGCCCTGCGTCAAACCCTGTAGACTGCAGCCAGACCGGGAAGAACGGCAGGTGCATCCCCAGCAGAATGTTGGCGACTGCGTAGAAGAATGCCGCCCTCAGGGCGAAACTGTCGCGAGATCGGTTATTCTCACTCATGCTCGCGAATCATGCCCCGGCATCGAACGATTCGCCGCAAGGCGATTTGGAATACGAGGTTATTCTCACCGCGCTGTTGGAAACCGCGCGCGGCCGGGCATTCCTGCAAGAATACGCGCGCCGGAGCCGTGCCTCCGACACCGAGACCCTGCTCACCGCGATCGGGCGTATCGAGGGGCTCCTGACATCGAAGGCCCTCGATCCTGCCGATCCGTCACCGGCTGACGACGTTGCCCCGCCCGAAGCCACCAATGCTCCGGATGACGAAGCCTCGGATATCGAAATCATGGCGGCGGAGATCATCGAGATCGACGGCAGCGCTGGTGCTGAACGGGAGAAGGTCGAGATACTCTCCATCGAGGTTGTGGAGATCGACACCGCCCTGATCGAGTTGCCCGCGGTCGTGAGCACCCCCATTGAAGTCGCAACGCGTCATGTCACCGCGATTGAATTTCTCGGACCGGACTTGACCGGCGCCGCGCCGGCGAAGACCGAGCCTCCGGCGGCCCGCGCCAAGCGCGAACAGCGCGTGCCGTTCGCCGACATCCGCGCCCTGTCAGACGAAGAGAAGATCGCGCTCTTCACCTAGCGCCAAGGCACGGTGCGAAGGCGCGGTGCCAAGACACGGTGCCAGACACGCCGCTTACGCGGCGATGATCCGCGAAAACAAATCCGGATCGACATTGCCTCCCGACAGGATGGCGACCACCACCCTGTCCTTCACCTCGAGCCGCCCGGCCAGCAGTGCGGCCAGACCGATCGCACCGCCGGGCTCCACGACCAGCTTCAATTCCCGCCAGGCAAAAGCGACGGCCTCTTCGACCTCGC
>CAZIKZ010000011.1:0-29436 GCA_964539845.1 uncultured Hyphomicrobiales bacterium | reverse complement strand
TCCAGTTCTCCGCCCCACAGCGAACTGATCACTGAAATATTCTTCACCAGCACGATATTGGCCGGGATCTGCTGCCACGTCCCGGAAGCAAAACCGACGATCAGCATGCGCGCATGCCAGCCGACCGCGCGCATGGCATGCTCGAAGGCTGTGCCGCCGACGGGATCGAACACGACATCCACACCCTTCCCGTCCGTGAACGCCATGGCTTGATCGCGAACGCTATCGCTGACGTAGTTGATGCAGCAGTCGGCACCATAGGACGCGGCAAGCGCAATCTTGTCCGGCGTCGAGGCGCAGGCAATAACGCGCGCACCCAGCGCCTTGCCGACCTGGATCGCCGCGAGCCCAACGCCACCGGCGGCACCGTTCACAAGGAGCGTTTCGCCCGGCTGCAACAGGCCGCGATACTTGAGCGCGAAGTACGCCGTGCCGTAACCGATGATGAATCCGGCGCCGGCCTCGAAGCTCATATTGTCGGGGATCCGGTAGACCTTTTCGGCTGTTCCGACATATTCCTCAGCGAAGCCTCCCCCCTGGCGGGCCGATGCCATCACGCGATCGGCCACGGCGCATTCGGTCACGCCATCCCCGATTTCCAAAACGGTGCCGGCGAGTTCGTGTCCGGGAATGTGCGGCAACTTCGGCTTGAACTGATACTTGCCCGCGACGATCAAGGTGTCCGTGAAATTCACTGCACTCGCTTCGACGCGGATGCGGACTTCGCCCGGTCCGGGCGTTCGTGCATCGACATCCTCGACCCGGAGGACTTCGGGATCGCCCCAATGATGACAACGAACCGCTTTCATCTGTCGTCCGTCTCTGGCTGCTCAATCAAGCCGTGAAGCATTCGGCGACGCAGGCCGTGTCCCGATAATATTGTCATGCGCGAGACTTTGAATCTCCTCGGGCGAAATCCCGAGAATGTCGCGCAAGACCGCCTCGGTGTGTTGTCCGAGATCCGGTGCGGAGATCGTCACCGCAATCGGCCGCTCAGGGAAGTGAAGCGGGAAGCCTTTGACCACATCGCCCGACGGAGAACGCGCGAGCGGCCGGATGGCCCCTGCACCATTCTGCTGAGCATCACTCCACGCATCCTGCCCGTTGAGAACGGGTGCGGCAGCGATCCCGCTCTCGTTCAGATGATGGCAAGCATCCCGAGCCTGCATGCCTGACAACCAGACGTTCAGAGCGGTCCTCGCGGTCCCGGCGTTCATGCTGTTGATGCCGGCCATGTGCGGCGCGGCCAGCGCAAGCATCCTCGTCAATTCCCGCTCGTCTTTAATGCTGACTGCGACCCACCCATCCCGTGTCGCGAAGGCATCCTGCAGGAGATATTCCGGCGAAGCATTTCCAGACCTGCCGGCGCCCCTGTCAGCGTTCGCCATGGTTGCTTCACCCAGAAGATATGTTGCGAGTTCGCGCTGCGATATGTCCAGATGCGCACCCGCTCCCGATCGCAAGGCGGCGGCGATAGCGGCGGCGGCAAACACCGAGCCCACCTGGTCCGGATAGTTCAAATCCATGCCAGTCACCAGCGGAATGCCATCGTCATAGGCCGTCAACGCGGCAAGGCCGGACGTCGCTTCAAGCGTCGATCCGAACGAAATATTGCCGGCGTCCGGGCCGTCTTCGCCCTGGCTCGAAACGGACGCCAGAATGATGCTGGCATTGGCGGCGCGCAGCGCATCATAGCCGATGCCAAGCCGATGCATGACTCCGCGCCGGAAATTCTCAATCACCACATCCGATTGTCCGGCGAGTTGCAGGAACAACGCGCGGCCCCGCGAGGATTTCAGATCGAGACAGATGCCGCGCTTGTTGCGGTTGGTACTCTTGAACGCGTCTGAGTTATTCCACCAGCCTTCTGCGCGGCTTGTGCCCGGTGTGCCGCGGAACGGGTCGAGATATGTCGGCGACTCCACCTTGATTACATCGGCGCCGAGATCGGCGAGAATGGCCGACGTGCTTGCGCCGGCCGTAAGAATGCCGAGATCGAGAACGCGCACGCCCGCGAGCGGTCCGCCCATGCGCACGGAATGGCGGTGACGCGCGGCAATCGCAGAGCCACCTTGTGCGGCAGCAATTACCGGCAATCGCGGGCGACCGCGCTTGCCGGCGCCATCACTGAAAAAGGATCGCGCGCAATATTGCGGATCCTGCAACAATTCCGCGGGCGTCCAGACCGGACCGAATGCTAGGCCGAATAACTTCGACGCGCCTGCGATCTCTTTGCGCGTCTGGTGCTGCACCCAGGCTTCAAGTCCG
Source organism: uncultured Hyphomicrobiales bacterium (assembly GCA_964539845.1). Classification (GTDB taxonomy): domain Bacteria; phylum Pseudomonadota; class Alphaproteobacteria; order Rhizobiales; family Xanthobacteraceae; genus Pseudorhodoplanes. The sequence goes on along the minus strand of CAZIKZ010000011.1, from coordinate 27,168 downwards.
CGCTCCAACGCCGCGAGCTTGTCCGGAACAGCCCATCCGCGCTCAGCGCTCAGCGTGAGCATCGCTGGATCGCCGGTCATCTTGCTGATCACCGGCCAATCGCGATCAAAATAGACCAGCGCGACATACCCGTCAGCGCACGCTGCCGTGCGCCACTTGCCGTTCTCTGCGGAGCGTCGCGGTATCGCGCGACCTTGCGCTGCGGCAGCCAGCGATTTCCAGTTGATCCAAAGCGCCGTCCCAAGCGCGGAGACATCGGCGCGGTCCATATCCGTGGCGTGTGACAGGGCAACCGCAGCCAGGAATCCCGAAAGGCCGGTGGAGTAAGAAATCTGATGACCGCCCAACATCAATGGACGGGCATCCGAACGCCCCACGATATCCAACAGCCCTGCGCGGGCAGCAATCGTGAACTCGCTGGCGGAAGCGGTGCCTTCGCCTTCGGCGTCACCGTCCCGGGAGGTGGCCTCAACAAAAACCACCTGCCTAAGAGGGGCAGCGGCCGATGGCTGCGCTTGAGATTCAGCAAAGATGTCTGAGTCCTGATCGTATCGAAGCCGCACGTGGACGCTGCGCGCGTTGTAGCCGGTGGTGACGTGACGTGCGTAGTCTGACCTGCCGGCATTCACCTTTCCCTCGCAAAGGAAAGCCTGCAAGGCACGGAGGTGCGCCGCACGAGCAGGCCGGGTGGGATCGGCATCCAGATCGGAGAACGGATCGCCGTCGCACAGACGAATGACGCGCGCACCAAAGTCCGATGCCAGACGTCCTGCAAGACCGATCGCGAGAACGGCCCAAAACGGCGTGGTTGCCGTGATCTGCTCCGTGACGACCACATCAGTCAACGCATCGGCAACATGATTCACGGCAATTGATCCACGCGGCCGCGCCGCCGCCGGAATTCAGGCCGCGCGCCGCGCTACTGAGGCGTGATGCCGGCAAGCTCGATTGCGCCCTTCCAGAACTTGAGATCGTCGCGAAGACGGTTGTCGAACGCCGCGGCCGTGTCGGTCATCGGCACGACACCGATGCGATCGAGCTTCGCCTGCACCTCCGGGAGCGCCAGCACCTTGTTCAAGGCGCCGTTCAGGCGATCGATGATCGGCTTCGGCGTTCCGGCCGGCGCGAAAACACCGACCCAGGACGTCACCTCGACCCCCGGCACCGCTTCATTCATCGTGGCGGCGTTCGGCATCTTCTTGATGCGGGCGGGCTCGGCAAGAGCAATGAGCTTCATCTGTTTGGATTCGAGATACGGCACGATCCCTGCGATCGTGGCGTAGCTCATGGTGATGTGGCCGCCCAGCAGGCTTTGCAGCGCCGGTCCCGCACCCTGGAACGGCACCGGAGTGATGTTGATGCCGGCCTTCTTGTTGAGCAGCGCGCCCGCGATATTGTGTGCGGAGCCCGGGCCGACATGCGCGTAGGTCAGTTCACCTGGCTTCGCCTTCGCTGCCGCGACGATGTCTTGGACCGAATTGAACGGCGAGTTCGCCTGCACAACAAGGCCGAGATAGGTCTCGCCCACCATGCCGACGCCGGTGAGATCCTTGCCCGGATCAATCGGATAATTCTTGAAGGTGTAGGGGTTCATCACGACGGTGGCGTTCGGGACCATCAGAATGGTGTGGCCATCCGGCTGCGCGCGCGCGACCATCTGCGTTCCGAGATTGCCGCCGCTGCCGCCCTTGTTTTCGATCACGACCGGCTGGCCGAGTTCCTTCGCGAGGTCCGCTTCGATCACGCGCGCCGTCGTGTCGATCACGCCGCCCGGCGGGAACGGAACGAGCAGTGTGACGGGCCGCGACGGAAACGTTTGCGCGGAAACGCCGGCCGTCAGACCAAGAAGCGTGGACGAGATGGCTGCGACTGCAGCCGCGGTGCGGAGCAACGTCCTCATAACTTTCCCTCCCATGCTCCAGGTTCATTGCGCGATTGGCGCCGCCCGGATTTGAAAATTCGAATGCAGCCTAAATGACCGGACAATTCATCACAAGGGCAGGTTGAACATTTCCTGCTCGGGGAAGAATGTCCGGACAACTGAGGCGAGTTTGACCCTCGCCTCTTTGCCTAATATATCTTCCTAAGATTTTGAGGGCAATCGGCTTGGATAAAATCCTGAGCGCGCGTGCAAACACCAGAACATGGGCCGGCAAAGCACAGAGCAAGAGGCGCACATCACCGAGCAAAGCCCGCAAAACGTGACCGAGCTTCCATCACATCGGCCAGTCTCGCTTCGCGACCGGCTCGCACGCGGCACTTTTTTCGACGTGCCCGGGGTTTATGACGGCATTACCGCCCTCGCCGCGCGGCAAGCCGGCTTCGACGCACTTTATCTCACCGGTTATGGTCTGCACGCGACCCTCGGCCTCCCCGACATGGGGCTTGCAACGCAGAGCGAGTTTGTCGATCGCATCTCGATCATCCAGCGCTGTGCACGCCTTCCGTTGATCGTCGATGCCGATTCCGGTTTCGGCAACCTCGGCAATCTGCGCCGCGCAGTGATGGACTACGAGCGCGCCGGTGCGCACGCGATGCAGATCGACGATCAGGAAGCACCGCGCCGCTGCGGGCACACCGACGGCAAGCGCGTGGTTCCGATCGCGGAGATGGTCCAGCGTATTCGCGTCGCGATCGACCATCGCAACTCCGACGGCATGCTCATCATCGCCCGCACCGACGCAATCGCACCGGAAGGCTTCGACGCCGCCTTGAAGCGCTGCGACGCCTATGCAGCCGCAGGCGCTGACATCCTGTTCGTCGACGCGCCGGAGACCGAAGCCCAGCTTGTGCGGATCGGCCGGCACACCGGCATCCCCATGATGGTCAATGTCGTGCCCGGTGGGAAAACGCCCGTCCTGCCGAACAAGATGCTCGCGGAGATGGGCTTTGCCTTCGCGATCTATCCGAGCATAGCCTGGCTCGCATCGGCAGGCGCGATTCAGGCAGTATTTGCAGGGCTGCGTAGCGGCGACGTCTCCGCGTCGCTCTCCGGACCACCGCTCACCGCCAATGCAGGTCATGCGTTGGCCGGCTTCCCGGAAATGTGGGCGTTCGAGAAGCGCTATGCGCCACAGGACGAGCCAGGGCCCCAATGACCGGTCAGCCGCAAACATTGCTGGACAAACTCTGGGCGCAGCACGTGGTCAAACGGCTCTCCGCCGCCGAAGACCTGATTCATGTCGATCGCTTCTTCCTGCATGACCTCAGCGGGCTGATCGCAATTCCTGATATGCGCCAGCGCGGACTGAGCATGCTGTCCCCCGCACTTAATTTCGCGGTGACGGATCACGCCGTGTCCACGGCGAGTGGTCGAGAGCATCATGTCGATGCGAAGAGCCTCAGATACGTGTTCGAGATGCGCGATCTGATGCGCGAAGCCGGCATCCGTCATTTCGATATCGGCGATTCCGATCAGGGTATCGTGCATGTCATAGGCCCCGAACTCGGCCTGACGCTGCCCGGCACGACATTTCTGTGTACCGACAGTCACACCTGCACGCATGGCGCGCTGGGGGCGCTGGCGTGGGGCGTCGGCCAGACCGATGCGCTGCATATCCTCGCCACGCAAACCATCGTTCAGGGCAAGCCAAAGTCGATGCGCATCCGGCTCGACGGGAGGCTGCCGCAAAATGTCTTCGCCAAAGATGTAATTCTTTCTGTGATCGGCCGCTTCGGCGCCGGCGCCGGCATTGGATATGCAGTCGAATTCTGCGGTTCTGCCGTTCAGGCAATGCTCTTAGAAGAGCGTCTGACGATGTGTAATATGGCAGTCGAGCTAGGTTCTCGGACCGGGATCATCGCACCGGATGCTGTTACCGCCGATTATCTATACGGTCGGCCGTATGCACCAACCGGCGTCCTCTGGGATGCGGCGGTCGAAGCCTGGCGCGACCTGCGCAGCGACGACGACGCCACGTTCGACTGCGACCTTTCAGTGGATCTGTCAGCGTTACGGCCGCAGGTGACCTGGGGCACGAGCGTCGATCAGGTGCAGCCGATCGACGGACACATCCCGGACCCGGACGCTGCATCGGATACCAGGATACGCACCGCCATGCGCGACGCGCTGCGCTACATGGATCTGCAACCCCGGCAAACGCTGGAAGGCTTGCCGGTGCAACACGTCTTCATCGGATCGTGTACCAACGGTCGCATCAGCGACTTGAAAATTGCCGCCGAAATCGTGCGCGGCCGCAAAGTCGCGCCCGGCGTCAGAGCGTGGGTCGTGCCGGGATCGAGCGCGGTCAAGCGGACTGCCGAACGCGATGGCCTCGACCGCGTTTTCAAGGATGCGGGATTCGACTGGCGCGAGTCCGGATGCTCGCTGTGCTCGGCGGTGAACGGCGACGTCGTCGCACCGGGCGAGCGCTCGATCTCCACGACCAACCGAAACTTCGTCGGCCGGCAAGGCCCCGGCAGCCGCACGCATCTCGCAAGTCCGGCCGTGGTGGCCGCGAGCGCCCTGACCGGCACGATCACCGATCCACGCAAGCTCCAGCCATGACGCGAAAGTTCACCACCGTGACGGGCGTAGCGGCGCCCATGCTTCTGGACGATGTCAACACCGATGTCATTATCCCGATAGAGCATTGCGTTTCAACGCCGCGCGCGCAGTTCGGTAAAGTCGCTTTTGAGGCCATTCGCTATCGAAGCGATGGCACCGAAAATCCTGACTTCGTTCTCAATCAGGCACGGTTTCGCGGCTCGCCCATTCTTGTTGCGGGCACGAATTTCGGATGCGGATCGTCGCGTGAGCCCGCGGTCTGGGCACTCGACCAGATGGGTATCCGCACGATCATTGCGCGCAGTTTCGGCGATATCTTCTATGCCAATTGTCTACGCAATGGCGTGCTGCCGGTTGCGCTGCCGTCTTCGTCATACGACACGCTCCTTGGCCTAGGGGTCGCCGACAAGCCTGTCATGCTCAGCGTCGATCTGGCGCAATGTGCAATCCTTGGGCCTGACGATACGCGCGTTTCGTTCGAGATCGACCCTGCGCGCCGTCATGCTCTGCTCGAAGGTCTCGACCAACTCGGCGAGACGCTACTTTCGCTGCCGGACATTATTGCGTTTCAGGAGCGTGATCGCATCAAACGGCCATGGGTGTGGCGCACCGTACCGGACGCCTTATCCGATGACAGCTCCGCCAGCTGAATGTGCCGTCACACCCAGACGATCCGATTGGGCCGCGGCTCGGCTATTCCGAACTTGCCCCTGAGATGGTTTGACCGGGTCGATGGACATCGGGACCATGCCGGATGATGCTGCCGTGCGGATTGACTGTAATGACGCGAACGCATGACAGCATCTCCTCAGCATAAACCAGCCTGAGTGCTCTTTCGTGATCCGCGGCTGCATCTTGAGCCGCATCGATGTTCTCTTCGGCGGCCATGATGTTCGCAATGCCGCAACGCATGGCAATAATCCAGCCGGCACGAATGGCCTTAAGCTGCGCACCACATCCAGTTTCTTGCCGAGACATGCGCTTGCAATCTGAAACCGCTCCGGCAATCGCCTGATAGATATATGTCTTAGTCGCAACGCCCCACGACCCGTCGGGCGCAATCGTGGCAACCGTCCATGGATGCTCCCACATGCGAGGCCGGTTTCTGTCCTGAGACTCTGCACACGGCGCAGATCCGCTGACAATGAACAGCGCGATCGCCACGGCGATTCGACTGGATAGGCGAGCCATCTGCATCTCTTTTCCGCCGGACCCGGCGTGTTGGAGTCAATGCAGATTACGCGTGACGGCAGTGCACGATGTGAGCCGGATCACACAGGCGCAAGAAATCGTCTCGCCTCACGACATCCCGCGCGCTCGAGCGAGAGTCAGCGAGACGCAACTCTCGTCTTGCTTTTCGCTCCGTTCCCCTGGATCGCCCCTGCCTTTTTCTTTGCTGTCGTTGCCACCTTGGCCGGCGACTTGGCCGGCGACTTGGACTTGCTGGAGACTTCGACATAGTCCGTCGGCGGCTCGCTCTTACGTGCCATGAAGCGCTCAACGCGTTCGGTCCATATTGCGATGAATTGTCCGCTGGTCAGCGTTTCAACTCCCCCCTTGATCTGATCTTTAAGGTCCGACGGCACGTTCCCCCAGATGGCCTTGCGCGCCCATGCCTCGCCCCTCTCCTGCCCTTCAGCAGTCAGATACATGTTCTTCCACGCAAGCTGGTGCGGCGCAGCGTAATGAAACGCGCATCCTTGATATCCTTGCTGGTGAATGCAGTAGATTTCCGCCGCCGTGGCACGCCGGCCGACATCGTTCTCGAACTGCGCTGCTTCGGTTGCAAGCTTTCTGGCTGCCGCTATCGAGCAGTCGCGGATATCATAGATGTCGCCGCGCCAGTATTTGGCAAACTCCCAGTCGGAAAGCTGAAACAGGCACTTGTATTTGCCTGTTGTCGCCCTCGGTCTGTAACCAGACTCAATTCTGGCGAACGCTTTCATCATGCGCACATCGACATCAAACAGCATCGCCGCCTGTTCGATCTCGGCGCGTATATTGCGGTTGTGCGGGGCGCGCTCATCGCGGATCGCCTCCGGCAACGGCACGGGCGTCCAGTGCGTGGGAGAGTTGAAGTAGAGGATATAGCCCTTCGGCGCGGGCTGATCGAACGAACCGGGATTGGGATCGAGATCGGGATTGAGCGCCGCCAGTCTTACCTCCGGATCAGGTTCCGGACCAGCTTCAGGCGTGTTGATCTCAGGCGCACTGACCTCGGGCGCCAGTGACGGCGTATCGATGACGATCAGCGATATTTGCTCAATATTGTCCCCGAGCGCGTGCCACCGATGCTCGAAAGCGGGCTCGGCCAGAGGCGTTTCATCCGCCGCCCACTTGTAGGAGCCGAGCGTCAACCCGGCCATGCCGATCAACACAAGCGCCAGATAGCCGTGTTTGGCAATCCACTGCGTTGGCAATCCGCACCCCCAAGTGGCGGCTCCAAGTCTCCTCTATGTCAGCAAAAAGTGGACGAACCGTGACGACAAAATTGGAGTAGACCGCCATATTTGCAGCGCGCCCGGCTGCTTGTGGCGGGCCCGCAGAATTGCAATGGCCACATCCGGACCAATACATATCCCGCTTTTTTTGGGACTCCCGGCGAGCGGACCTAATCAACCAACCGCATCATGACGGCGCCGGAGACACGCACATGCTCCTGCATCTCGGCGCGGGCGCGGCTCTCATCACCGGCGATGATAGCATCGACGATGCGGCGATGGCCCGCTGCAGCGGCTTTCAGCTCCGGCTCGTTCAGCAACATGCTGAGCTGCAATTGATAGATCGGCACGGTGAGTTCGGACGCGACTTCAACCAGGCGCGGATTGTTGGCGAGCGCCAGAATGGTTTGGTGGAAGACCGCATTCGTCGACCGGTAGCCTGCCACGTCACCGGCTGCTGCTGCCCTGTCCGCCTTCCTGAAGGCATCCAGCAAGGGCTGATGCGCTTTCACGTCTTGCAGATTACGCGCCGCAAGCGCCGCGGCTTGACCTTCGAGCGCTTCGCGCAGTTCGAATATCTGCCGGACATCGTCACGCGACAGACGCCTGATCTGGGCGCCGCGATTGGGCAGGAGTTCGAGCAGCCCCGCACCGTCCAGCAGGCTGAGTGCCTCGCGCACGACCCCGAGACTGACCTGCAGATCGACGGCCAGTTCAGACGCAACCAGCCGCTGACCGGCCGCGAACTTGCCGGACCTGATGCCATTCTTGATGTAATCGGCGACCGTGTTGACGGCCAACCCTGGAGCCGAGCGGGCGAGCGGAGTCATGTGTCAGAACATGCGTTGATGCCAGTGGTCCGCTTCTAGCATTTGCATTGATGCAGAAACAATCCGCGTGCGCAGAGCCGCGCCGGCGACGCTCAGGCCGCTGCGGCAGGCTCCTTGAGTACGAGCGAGAAATGCTTCCTCAGGATGTATTCGATCTGCTCATAGGCAATACCGACCCTAACGACCGTATAATCGCGGAAATCGATGATCGTGGACGACTTGCCATAAGCGTTCCAGCGCACCGGGCCGTAATCGATCTCGATATCGGCCATCGCACGGATCTCCGGCTCGACGTCCTCCAGACGAAACTTCGTTCCCTTGGTCGAGATGTTTGCGGACGATCCGAACATCGCGACACGATGTTTGAGGCTGAGATGCGCGATACCGTCGGCCAGCGCACCGCCGTTGATCAGCGTCAGGACCGTACCGTCGCGCCGGCTTTGCGCGAGAATATCGTCATGCACATTGTCGAACAGCGGATGATCCAGCCGCACCGGCGCGATGACGCCAAGCGGCAGACGGAAGAACTGCGTGATGGCATCGATCACCCGGCGCTGTTCGGGACCGACGACCTGCACCGCCTCAAACACTTCCATGCTGCCGCAGAGCGCGGTGACCTTTGTGGGAGCGCGGCGCTTGTTGTCGAAAATGCCCATGACCGAGTTTCGGCTTGCCCCGAGCAGCGCATAGCCCGTCGTCACCGGCATGATGGCAGTACCGCCATTTGCCACGACATCGAACACGCGTCTGGCGTCGGCTTCGTAATCGATCAGGGCTGGTGCCCCGGGCTCTGGCTTCAGCATGCGTGCGCAATCCCCACGGTGGCGACGACCATAACACCATAAGACATCTTATGAAGATTTGCCCGGCGGCAATGCGGCTGTCAACGCGATTGCGGTGATCTCTGCGCTGAAACAGCAAACGGCCGGCGGCGCCGAAGCACGGCCGGCCGTCAACTCATACGGGTCTAGCGTGACGGAGCCGAGAAACGCGCGCTGTCCAGCCGGTATTCCGCGACGCGGAACCAGGCGTTCGAGTCGTTCGCGAACTTGGTCCAGGGTTCGTAGATGGTCTTGAAATCCGGATTCTTGGCAGACAGGTCATCGAAGGTTTCCTGCGAGGCCTTGAAACAAGCGTCCATGACGTCGCGCGGGAATGCCCGGATCTCTGCGCCGCCGGCAACCAGACGCCGCAACGCCGAAGGGTTTTTGGCGTCGTAGCTCGCGAGCATCATTGTCATCTGCTCGTTGGCCGCGGTTTCGTATGCGATCCGGAATTCCTTCGGCAGTCCCTCCCATGCGCCCTTGTTGACGAGCGAGGTGATCTGCGCCGATCCTTCCCACCAGCCGGGCGTGTAATAGTATTTCGCGACCTTGTGGAAGCCGAGCTTCTCGTCGTCATGCGGGCCGATCCATTCGGCCGCATCAATCGTGCCGCGCTCAAGCGACGAATAGATGTCTGCGGCTCCGATCTGCTGTGGCACCACGCCGAGCTTCGAGAACACGGTGCCGCCGAGCCCGCCGATGCGGAACTTGAGTCCCTTCAGATCCTCGACCGAATTGATCTCCTTGCGGAACCAGCCGCCCATCTGCACGCCGACATTGCCGACCGGAACCTGCACCAGCCCGGCTTTCCCGAACAGGTTGCGCAACAGCTCTAGCCCGCCGCCGTAATACAGCCAGGACGCCTGCTGGCGCGCATTGAGGCCGAACGGCAGACCACCGTCGAAGGCATAGGCGGTGTTCTTGCCGATGAAATACGACGTCAGCGTGTGAGAACACTCAACCGTGTTGTTGGCGGCGGCGTCGAAAACCTGCAGCGGCGGCACGATTTCGCCGCCCGCGAAAACCTGGATCTGAAACTTGCCGTCGGTGATCTGCCCGATGCGTTCGCACATGGCGACGGCCGAACCGTAAAGCGTATCGAGGCTGCGCGGCCAGCTCGTGGCCATGCGCCACTTTATCGTCGGCGTTTGCGCAATAGCGGGAGCCGCAAGCCCGGCACTCGCGGCAACAATACCGGCACCCTTCAAAAAATTACGACGTTGCATGATTCCACCTCTCTGTGTCCCCGTTGCATTGACTTTGTTTGCAAGCTTGTAGTGACAGTCCAAGAAAGCACTTCCTCCTCGCCTGTTCGGTGCGGCACCCGTCAGGCTTTTTTCGCGACCACCATGAAACAGTGGACGTAATCCATTGCGTGTCCTTCGGGCGAAGAAGCTACCTCCGCCTCATACGAATCGTAGAAACGATTGATGATCGCCATGCGCTCCTGTTGCGGACGACTCGGATCGAGTCCCCCCATGAATGTGCTTTCGCTCCATGAGCGCAGTGTCGGAACGTAGCTCTTTGCGAACGCGGCCGCGTCTCCCTTCTGCTTGAAGTCCGCCGCGTAAGGGCAACCGGTGGTGCGCGTGAAGGCTTTCTCGAGCACCAGCCCGGCCTTGCTCACCGCCGAGTTCGGATCCTGGAATGGCGCCACAAACTCGTCCTTGGTCTTGTAGAACTGGACGAAGTTCGCGCGCTTGTACTCCGCCTCAGTGATCGTGCCGTCACGCAAGAGGCCGCGCCAATGCTTGGCGAAGGTATCATGCATATTCACCCCGCCGGTGTGGCCGAGGTAATGACCCTTCTCGTCCTCGCAAAAGTTCGCGAACACGAATTTGCCGCCCGGCGCCATTTCCCGGGCGCGATGCAAGAGAATCGCATCCCAATCGGCGAGCGCGGCTTTGCGCAGCTCTTTTTTCTCTTCCGGGTTCGAACCGACCGCATGCGGATGATCGGCGATTTGCAGCGGCAACTTGCTGAGCCAGTGCATCGCAGTCGCCGAAAAGCCGAGTGAAACGGTCTGGTCGGGGAATATCTGACGATAGAAGCTCATGCCGCTGCCGAAGGTGAACACGTTCGGCTGAAGCGCAAGCGGGTTCTCCTTGTAAGCCGGCAACAGACCCTGCAGCAGCTGAAACAGGACCGAGAAATCGTTATGCGAAAGATCGGTATAAGTGATCGCGATCTGGCGCTCGGGCGCATCGTTGCGAATACGAGCGATCGCCTTGCGCATCATGTCGATCGAGGTGCCGCCGTCAGCCGCGCCGTAATCGGCGATCGTGAATGGCGTCTTGCCGGCAAGTGGCATTGACTCGAGCGCTTCCAGAACGAGGTCGGCGGCGGCATCGATCACAGCTTTGGCGCCGACGGTGTTGGCGCTGTAATAGCCAGCCCCGCGCATCGCGATCACCGGCGCGTTGGTTTCGCTCTGTTGTTTGGTCGTGCTGGCCATTGCTTGTTCTCCCGTCAATCTACCGCTGCGCGGCCAGGTCTTCGATTTGCTTCACGAGGTCGGCGGACACCATGATGCCGGATCCCGCCTTGGCGCGTGCAGCCTTGCGCTTGCTGCCGGGAATATGCGAGCCCTCTTGCGTCGCGATCGCCTCGACGAGACGCGCCACGCGCTGTCCGAATTCACCGCCCGAACTGGTCGCTACATCGATCGCGATGAAGAATTGTCCGGTCCGTGGCGGCCCGCCGGCCGTACCGGAGAACGGACTCGCATCGAGCGCGAGTACGGCACCACTCGCAGCGGCGGCCAGCAGCTCGACCATCAGGCCGGCGCCAAAACCCTTGTACCCGCCGCTCGGAGCCATCGTACCCTTCAGCGCGACATCGGGATCGGTAGTCGGCTGTCCGTCCGGACCGAAGGCCCAGCCTTCCGGAATCGACGAACCGGCGCGCTTGCGCCGCATCACCTCGCTCTTGGCGATAACGCTCGCGCTTTGATCAATCGAAATCGCGACGCCGCCACTGCCATCCGGCGCAGCAATTGCAAATGGATTGGTGCCGATTACCGCCTTGCGGCCCCCGAAAGGCGCGATTGACGCCGGCGCGTTTGTGTAACCCAGCCCCAGCACACCGGCGGCGGCCAGCCGCTCGGTGTGATAGCCGAGCACACCGCAATTGTAGGAGTTGCGGATCGCGAGCGCAGCGATTCCCATCTCCCTCGCGAGCGGAACGAGCGTCTTGAATCCGGCATCGATGGCAGGATGCGCAAAACCGCTTTTGGCATCGACCACGACGAGTGCAGGCTTCGGGTTGCTCACGGCCGGCACGGCCTTCCCATGCACCTTCCCGCACCGCAGATGCTCGCAATAGGTTGGCACGTAAGCGAGCCCGTGCGACGCAATGCCATCGGCTTCCGCGGCAGCCACAGCAGCAGCCAGCGGCTGCGCTTGCTCTTGCGTCGCGCCCGCGGCGACCAGCGCCGACAGCGCCAGCGCGTTGATGTCATCCAGGGTCATCTGCGCGTTGCTCATTGGCGATACTCAGTCCGAGATTCAATCATTGTCGATCAGCCCCGCACCCGCGCCCTCGCGGCGAGAACGCTCACTCGCGGGGACATAGGTCCGGTGAACATATGAGGCGATGCGCGCCCAGGATTTGGGATCCGTTTCGACCCCGCGCGTCGATGCCGGCTTGCTTCCGGACACCGGCACACGATCGCCGATCGTCGCGCAGCGGATCTCGGACGCATCCGATGCATCAAGCGCCGAAAGATCGCAGAACGGATCACCCCGCTCGCTCAGGATTATTGTCGTCCCATCAACATTCAGACGCACAGGATTGTTGAGAATGCGCGCGGCCGTGGCCACAAACGGCACCAGCAGCAACGGCCGCGCCACCGGACCGGCGACACGAACGTCCGCCGCCAGCCAATCGGCATAGTCACAGAGGGTCGCGCCGAGCGTAATCGGGCAGATCGGTGCTTCGCCCTGCCAGCGCCCGGTCTCGATCAGCGCGAAAGTCGAGACGATATTTGCACCGGCATCGTGACGATCGAGAACATCGCTCAGCGCCGGAAGCGGGTCGACGCCGTGAGCCGCAAGCCAGCGCACGGCCTTGCTGCCCTCTTCGCTCAACCCCCATGACAGGCCGACGCCACGAATGGCTTTCCTGGTCTCGGCTTCGATCTCGTTGAGTGACCACGTCATGCGCCACGCCCATCGCTCTGCGGCAACACCCAGTCGTCGGGGTCGCACTGGCCGATCTCGTCGTATAGCGGCGCATTCTGGAACATGGTGATGCGGACCCATCGATCCGACTTCGGATCGAAACGGGTGGCGCCGAAGCATGCAAGCTTGGCGCGCAGAAGATCGATCGGCCGCATCTCTGAAGACAGAAGATTGTCCCGAACTTCAGCATAAGGATGCCGCGACGAAATCTGGATGCGGCGGACCAGATGCCGGTATTGCGGATATTGCAGGAGAAACGCCGCGATCCGTTCACCGCCACCGCCCGATCGCAAAGCGCTGTGGAGTTCGGCAACATCACGCGCGATTCCGAGCGGCTGTTCCAGCTCCGAGCCCTCTTCCTCGCCGCGCTCCCCAAGCCGCGGCTCGAGCTTTTCCTCCGAGACATACCAGAAGCGGGCCTGCGCTCTCGCATGACTGAAATCGACGTTGAGCGCGAAACGATAATTCTGTTCGATCAGCGCGGCGAGTGCCCCAACGCTCATCCGGCCGTCGATCAGGAATTCAGCATCCTCATCGCACGCCATGCTGTCCGCCAGATCGTCAACGAGATCGCCATGCGGTTCGACCAGCAGCGAGACCAGCAATTCCTGCGCTTCAAGGCCAAGCTCGACCTCCGCCCAGCGATAAAGCGAATCGAACGGCAATGCGCCGGATGGACCAGCGGCAATCTTCGCGGACAGTGTTTCAAGTTCGGCGGCGAGTCCCTTGATGCGCTCCTGCTGCGTGGCGTCAGTCGTATTCCATGAAGCGACCAGCTTTTGCGCGCGCGCGATCAAGACTGGCAGCATGCGCCAGGCCGTGGCGTTCGACAGGCTGCGGACACGCGCCAGCGCAGTCTCGCGCGCCGCAATCCAGCGATCGAGCAGCGCCGGATGATTGATCAGGAACGGCGCCATACCAAGGCCGGTGGCGTTACCAACGCCAAGACTGCGCCTGAGCGCGGGCGCGAGCGTCACCGCCCGCTGCGGCGCTTTTATCCTTGCCGCATGATCGACAAGGTCGAACGTGAAAGCGCGGATCAGGAACACCGTGAGCATCTCAGCCTGGAACGGCGCGTTGAACTCCTCGCGCTCACAGATCGCCTCACGTACGGCCAACCCGAATTTGCCGCTGCCATAGACCGCAGTGGTGCGCATCAGATAGCCGACCGGCGCGAGGTCCTCGACGCGCGGTTGCTGTCCGGCAGCCAGACGGGACGCCACATCATCGAACAGACGCACGCTCTTGTTGGCGCGCGCGAGCACAATCTCCTTGTCGCCGACGCGGCCAGCCTCCTGACGGGGGACATTGCCGCGGAGCCGCTCGATATCCGCAGGTGCAGGGTCGCCATCGAACAGCGCGAAAGTCGCGTCCCATTGTTCGGCGATGACACGGTCCGTGCGCTTCTCCGGCGGCAAGTCATGCCCGAAGGCGACCAGGCTGTAGCTTCTTACTGGGCCGGCCGCGCGATAGACCGCCACGCCCTCGCCTCGCTCGTTCACATCCCAGATCGCGCGCGACAGCCGCCAGCCGTCGCGATCGAGCCTGCGAAGCAGCACACGCATGAAGGACAGGCGCGTCTGATGAAAGCTGCCCAGCCGATCGAGCCGCATCACCGTGTCGGGTGAGCGCAGGGCTACGGCGGGCGCACGCTCGGCGCCGGATGCTGGCCCGTCCAAGTCGCGCAAGACTGGTTCAGGCCGCGTCATCATCATCAGACGCCTTTGCTCGCAGCGCGCCTTGCGGACACGTCGCGCTCGGACTGCTCGGCCTGATCGGGACCGAAGGACCGCTCGAAAAAGTCGAGCCAGTTTCTACCCATGATCTGGTCGACTTCCGGCGCGGTGAAACCGACATCCGCGAGCCCCGCAGCGATAGTCGTGAACTGGGTGTTATTGCGAAACCAGTCCGGCTGCGGCGGGAACACCGCGGCTCCAAGCGGACCGGACGCTCCACGCGAGTCGCGCGTCCAGCGGCCGACACGCATCCACTCGACAACCGAGTCCGGCTGATCCTGGCAAAGATCCGAGCCGATCCCGATGCGTTCGACCCCCATCAGTTCAGCCGTGCGGGCCACCATCTCGCAGAAGCTGCGCAAGCTGCAGCCCGAGCCGCCTTTCAGGTGCAGCGGATAGAGACTGAAGCCCAGCATGCCGCCGCTTTGCCCGAGCGCCTTGAGCACCGCGTCGGACTTGTTGCGTGGCACGTCATGCCATGACGATGGATTGGCGTGCGTGATCGCGATCGGGCGCGACGAAAGTTCGATCGTCTCCAGCGTCGAACGCTCGGCTGAATGCGACATGTCGATGACCAGACCGACCCGGTTCATCTCGCGGATGACTTCCCGGCCCATGCGCGTGATGCCGGGATCTTCAGCCTCATAGCATCCGGTCGCAAGCAGGCTCTGGTTGTTGTAGGAGAGTTGCATGAACCGCACGCCGAGGCGGTGCCATACCTCGACAAGTGAAAGATCGTCCTCGATAGGGGCCGGATTCTGAAAGCCGAAAATGACCGCGGTGCGCCGGTCCTGCTTTGCGCGCCGCACGTCATGGGCAGAGTAAGCCGGGCAGATCAGGTCGGGGAAATCCTGGAACCATCGATTCCATTGGCTGATATTGGCGATCGTTTCGCGGAAATTCTCATGATAGCAGATCGTCACGTGGATCGCCGTGACACCACCGGCGTTCAGCTCCCGGAAGATTTTCTCCGACCAATTGCAATATTGCAGGCCGTCGATGAGGAAGCGATCGCTGGCGGTCATGGGTCCTACTCCGGCGCTCCCGCATTGATGTAGGACGTCTTCATCGCAGTGAAGAACTCCACCGCCACACGGCCCTGCTCGCGCGGCCCGTAGGATGACTTCTTACGTCCGCCGAACGGCACATGATAATCGGTGCCCGCGGTCGGCAGGTTCACCATCACGCAACCGGTCTTCATGTGGCGGCGGAAATGGTTGGCGCGCGCCAGCGACTTCGTGATGATGCCTGATGTGAGCCCGTAGGGCGTGTCGTTGGCAAGAGCCAGCGCTTCCTCGTAGCTGCCGGCCTCGATCACACAGGCGATCGGGCAGAACATCTCCTCGCGATTGACGCGCATGTCATTCTTGGTGCGGATGAACAGCGTTGGCGCAAAATAATAGCCCTCGGTGCGGCGTTTCAGCCGCTCGCCGCCGCAGACCCGCTCGCAACCCTCTTTTTCAGCAAGCATCACATAGTCGAGCGCCTGCGCGAGTTGCTTCTCGTCGACCACCGGCCCGATCTGCGTGCCCTCGTCGAGCGCATGACCGACCACCAGCGCCTCCGCCTTGACCTTCAGCTTGGACACGAACTCATCATGCACTTTGCTGTGCACGATGAGCCGCGACGACGCCGTGCATTTCTGTCCCGATCCGAAATAAGCACCATTCAGCGCATGCGCGACCGCAAGATCTATGTCTCCGTCGTCCATGACGACCAGCGGATTCTTGGAGCCAAGCTCAAGTTGGATACGGGTAAAATTGGGTGCGGCGCGGGTCGCGACCTGTTGGCCAATCTCATAAGAGCCGGTGAAGGTGACCGCATCGATGTCCGTACTGGCGGCCAGCGCATTCCCCACGACCGCGCCTGACCCCATCAGCAGATTGAAGGTGCCGGCCGGCAGCTTCTGGCGGCTGAAAATCTCCGCGAGCTGCCATGCAATCGCGGGCGTCGCGCTCGCCGGCTTCCAGATCACCGCATTGCCGAAAGCGAGCGCGGGCGCGATTTTCCAGCAGGCGGTCGAAAGCGGAAAATTCCATGGAGAAATGACGGCGACGACGCCGATCGGCTCGCGCCTGACATCGACCTCAATCCCTGGCCGCGTCGAGTCGACCGCATCTCCCGAAATCCGTAACGCTTCCGCGGCAAAATACTGAAAGAACTGCCCGGAGCGGAAAACTTCGCCGACCCCTTCGGCACGCGGTTTGCCCTCTTCACGCGACAGCAGCTCACCCAGCTCCTGGCTGCGGGCGCAGATCTCGTCACCAATCGCCATCAGGGCCCGGTAGCGGACCTCGAGCTGCGACGCGCCCCATTCGGCCGCAGCGCCTCGCGCAGCCGCGGTTGCTTCGCTGACCTGAGCGAGCGTCGCTTCGGCGAATTGCCCTATAGTGTCAGAGATATCGGAGGGGTTTACGCTCGGACGAACCGAGCCGCCGGCGACCCAGCGTCCGCCAACATAATTGTGCTTGTCAGACGCCATCAGGACACTCGACCGGTTCCAACCGGTATCGAATGCCCGTCAGACATTTCGGTCAATTCGGAAATGCGGTATAATATTTCGGTTTTTCCGAAATAGGCTCAAACCATGCGTACGTCCCTCGCAACGCTCCGCGTGTTCGCCGCAGTCGCGGAATCCGGCAATATCCGGCTTGCCGCCGAGCGGCTGGGCCGGACGCCATCCTCGATCTCCGAAAAGCTGAAGCAGTTTGAGGAGGAAATCGGTGCCCCGCTCTTCGAAAGCGGCCGCAAGAGCCGGCTCACACCCGTCGGCAGCTTCGTTCACACCCAGGTTCGCGATCTATTAAGCCATGTCGACCGCAAGCTTGCGTCGCTGCAGGCCTATTCGCGCAATTCCATCGGCCGCATCGATATCGCATCGGTGCCGTCGATCGCCACAACTCTTCTGCCCGCGGTGATCGCACGCTTCCGCGGTCAATGGCCGCAGGTGGAGATCACCGCCCGCGACGCAGATTCGCGCAGCGTCGCGGACCTTGTTCAGTCGGGCACGGTCGAACTTGGCATCGCCAGCATGCCGAGCGAGCGCCGCGCGCTCTTGTTTACGCCGTTGTTCGAGGAGCCGCTCGGAATTGTGTGCCGGAAGGACGACCCGCTCTATCGCAAGCGCGGCGGCCGGCGATGGTCGGACCTACAGGGCCGCACGCTGCTTGCGAACGCAATTTCAGATGCTCAAGCGATCGATGCGTTGCCACCGCCGGCGCAGGCACCGATCGTTGTCTACAACGTACTGTCATTACTCGCTCTGGTGCGCGCCAATATCGGCATCACCATCCTCCCACAACTTTCGGTGAGCGAAGCGCAGGCCGATGTCGGGTTTGTTCCGATCGATGAGCCTGACGCACGGCGCACGGTCGGGGCAATCACCCGCGCCGGAGAAGTCTTGTCGCCGGCCACGGCCGCACTCCTGCAAATCGTGCGCGATCAGCTGCACCAGATCGCCGATGATTTCGCGATCACACTGAGCGACACAGTCCCGGTCTAGCGCGCGTAGCTTTGTCACAGCGAAGCTCGGTGCCGTAGCCATTGTCAGGCTTGGCAGAGTACGGCATCGTTATGGGTCGCTGTTTAGGGCTGTCCATTTGCGAGGGTCTGATGAGAGCTGTCATTCGCTGGTTCTGTATCGGTCTCGTCGTCATGCTGGCGGGAGCCGCTTACGCCCAAACTGATACCTATCCGAACAAGACGATCCGTATCATGGTCGGCTATTCGCCGGGCGGCGGGATGGACACCATCGCGCGCGTTCTGGCTCAGCGGCTCGAGGACAATCTCGGCGTCTCGGTCGTGGTCGAGAACCGGCCGGGTGCGACCAGCACGCTTGCCGCAGCCGCGGTCGCGCAAGCCGCGCCGGACGGCTACACGCTGCTCCTGGGTGAAACCGGATTGCTGCTCGCGCCCGTTCTCTTGCCGTCGCTGTCTTTCGATCTGAAGAAAAGCTTCACGCCGGTCGGGTATGTCGGACAGATTCCGATGGCGTTTGCGGTGACGAACAGCTTTCCGGCCAAGACCACCGGTGAACTGATCGCTGTGCTCAAAGCGGATCCCAAGAAATACGACTACGCCTCTCCGGGCGTTGGCACTGTCCAGCATCTCGCCTTTGAGCAATTCAAGCGCGTTGCGGGCGTGGATGCGCAGCACGTCCCCTATAAGGGTGGCACGGCCTTCTCGCCGGACCTGATCGCGGGCCGCGTTCACATCGCGATCATGAGTTCGTCGGTCGCAGCGGGTCTGGCCCGCGGCAACAGCGCCCGCGTGATCGCGGTCACTTCGCTTGATCGATCGAGCAATTTACCGGATGTGCCTGCCATTGCCGATGTGATCCCCGGCTTCGACATGAGCGCGCGCATTTTCCTGTCCGCTCCCGCCGGAACGCTGCCTGCGGTCATCAACCGGCTTGAACAGGCGGTCGCGGTCGCGCTCAAGAATGCCGATTTGCAGAAACGCTTCGCAGATCAAGGCGCGAACGTGCTCGAGAGCAGCAGCGCGCAAACGCAAAAGCAGCTTGCCGAGGAGATGGACCGCTGGGCGTCGGTCGCGCAGGCTCTCGGCATGAAGCCTCAGTAGGGGCTGTTGCCGAACATCCCTACCCCACAGCCGCAGGCGCGAAGGCACTCGACGGCCAGGCCAACCCGAGATGCTCGCGGAGCGTCGTGCCGTCATAGGCAGTACGGAACAGCCCGCGCCGCTGCAAGAGCGGCACGACTTCGGCACAAAACACTTCGAGCATTTGGGGCAAGACCGGCGGCATCAGATTGAACCCGTCAGCAGCACCATTATTGAACCAGTCCTCGATCAGGTCTGCGACCTGCTCCGGCGTACCGGCAATCGTGAGATGGCCACGCGCTCCGGCGAGGCTCGCCAGCAATTGCCGCAGTGTCGGCCTCTGACGTCGTACGAATCCGACAATCACCTCGGCGCGGCTGCGTGCGGCCTCAACCGAGGCGGGATCGGGAAAATCCTCCGGAGACAGCACCTGGTCGAGCGTCAGGTGCGAGAAGTCGTGCCCGCCGAAACGATTGGACAGACGCCTGCGCCCGATTTCGGGATCGGCCAGATCGTTGGCATCCTGCTCCAGGCGGCGCGCTTCGGATTCCGTTGAAGCGATCATCGGACTCAGGCCTGGCAAGATGTGAATCTGCCGCGCGTCACGCCCTTCTGCAACGGCGAGCGTTTTCAAATCGGCATAAAAAGCCTGCGCAGTGCTCTTTTCCATATGCGCAGTGAACACGGCTTCGGCATGTCTTGCCGCAAATCGCCGGCCGGTATCCGACGAGCCCGCCTGCACCAGCACGGGCCGGCCCTGGGGACCGCGCGGAATGTTGAGCGGGCCTGCAACTTCGTAATATCGGCCCTTGTGATGGATCGGCCGGATGCGATCCGCTTTCGCGTAGCGCCCGGCCGCGCGGTCGTCGAGGATCGCGTCTTCTGCCCAGGAATCCCAAAGCGCATTCGTCACCGCAAGGAACTCCTCGCCGCGGGCATATCGCTCCTCGTGAGCCGGAGAACCGGCCCCGCCAAAATTCCGCGCCGCCGCCGGAAGCCACGACGTCACGATATTCCAGCCGATACGACCCTTGCTCAGGGTGATCGAGCGATGCGAATTGCCGCGCCAAGTTGAACGGTTCGGTATATGTCGTGGATGCGGTTGCAATCAGCCCGATCCTCTTAGTCGTGACGGCAAGCGCCGCGAGCACCGTTATCGGCTCCAGCCAGGCTTGCGGCGCCTGCATGTCCTCGCCCAGCGCCAACGTGTCGCCGAGGAAGATTGAGTCAAAGCACGCCGCTTCGGCACGGCCGGCCAGATCCTGGAGATATCGAATATCGGTCAGCGCAAGCGGCGAGGATTGCGGATGGCGCCATGACGCTTCGTGATGACCGCGACTCTGAACAAAGAGATTGAGGTGCAACTGACGTTTCATTGACGACGAACCTGACGCGCGGGAAAGGCGAAGGAGACTGCGTGAATCGCCACATTGCCCGACTTCGTATCAGCGTCGCAAGCGAACGCCCGCTTTCATCACTCCGTTCTGTCACCAGCGATGTCGGACTGGTGTAAGCGATGGACCACATCCCTGATCTTCTGAATCCGCGCAGCAAACAGCGCATCGTGAGGGCGCGCCGCCAGCGCAATCAGAATCTCGGTTGAAAGAATGTGCAGTTCATCCGCTACTTGTGGATGGGAGCTTATAAGCCCTCGTTGCAGCAAGACGCACGATTTGACCGTGGGCTCGGCACGATGTTGCCAACGCCCGGACGCAATGAGCGCATCGTCGCACAGACCGCTGGCATCGGCACAGACATCGCGCAGCATCTGAAGGAGCTGTCGCCGCCCCATTGTACGGCCGTCGATGATACGATCGGTCATAGCTGGCGCTCGCCGCGGCCGGAGTTCGCGTGCCGCGGGCAAACTCTACCGCGCTTTTCATCGCAGTGCATCGCCCGGCAGCAAGTGCCGCCGGCGTCCGCCTCGGAACTTTCCGGTCAGGATCCGGTCAGTCGCAATCGATCGGAGTTCCGGGGAGCACCGCCCTCTGATCCGGCGGGAACCTGTCCAACACGACCTGCAACTGACGCGCCTCATCCTCGAGACCGATCCAGCGCAGCTTTCGGATCAGCTTGATCAGCTCCGCCGATGTCGGGGGCGGCGCCATGTCGAACAATGTCTGGGGTTCCGCTTCGCTTACCATGAGCATTTTCTCCCGGTTGAGCGTCTTTGTCTTGTTGTTCTCCCCCTATTGAAGCGAGGCGACCGTTTGAAACATCGGACGCCCGGCTCTGCACCACCTAGGTGCTTGAGCCCTTTCCCCCATTGGCCAGAAATCGATTCATCGAAGTCACGAACTTCTGACTATCCGTGAAAAATTTCTGACCGTCTTTCGACATCGTTTCCATGCGGCGGGCCATCCAGTCCTGGTAGGCCTTTGCTGCATCAGGCAGCGTCTTCGCCGATGACAGCTTGGCAGTGAGATCCGATGCCAGTTCACGCTCCAGCTCGATACGGGCCAGCCAGTCGGCATTTGCCTGCTCGATCAACTTGGAGAACTCCTTTTGCATGTCGGAGAGCGCCTCTGTCTGCTCCTTGCCGAACTTGGTAAAGTCAGCGGAATTGAACATTGGCATCGGCCATTTTGATGAGGGCTCGTTCGGTGACATGAAAACTCCTCTTTGCGCCCGACTCGACGCGTCCTTCCAGTCAATGTCAAAAGTCGTGCCGCGTAGGCCTTTCTCAAATATGAGAGCAGGCGGGCGGACGAATATCGCTCCCTCTTCGGGGTTTTCTGACTATGCCGCAAATTGACATCAGCGCCGCCGCCACCGGAATTATCCTGAGGGATAGGCAGGTCGTCCATGCTGGTGAGGTCGCAACCATATCAACGCCGGTCCACGTGGCCATAATACGGCAAAACCACTGCTCCAACGGAGAGTTTCATGCGCGTAAAAATTTTACTTCTCGCTGTAGCCATCTCCGCCTGCAACGCGAGTGAGCCGGTGCAGACTGCCGAAACTCTGCTGCAAAGCAGCATGGATTTTTCAGCCGCTGCAAAGCGCAAACAGCCTTCAGCGCAAGTCGGCACAGTATATCAGCCGCGGCCACACCGGGGCGGCCCCGCCGATCCTTCATTCGGCCCGGATGGAAAGCCTTATAGGGTGCCGGAATATCTCAGAAATCAATGTTACATCGACGAGGGCTATGGTCGCTTTTCGCCTTGCAGCAATTTCAACTGAGAAGCGATTGAGAACCGAACCGGATGGTCAGCCGCGATCACGCAGGATCCGGCGAATGACTTTGCCAGTCGTTGTCATCGGCATCTCGTCGATGAAATCGATCTCACGCGGATATTCATGCGCGGAAAGCCGCGTTCGCACGAAATCTTGAAGCTCCGCCACGAGCTGATCACGCGGCGTCGTCACGTTGGGCTTCACCACCACAAAGGCCTTCACGATCTCGGTGCGTAACGGATCGGGCTTGCCTATCGCCGCAGCCAGCGCAACCGCGGGATGGCGGATCAGACAATCCTCGATCTCGCCCGGACCAATACGGTAGCCCGACGAGGTAATGACGTCGTCGTCGCGTCCGACGAAATGGAAATAACCCTCGTCGTCGACGACGCCCTGATCGCCGGTCGTCATCCAGTCGCCGATGAACTTGTCCCGCGTGGCGTCCGGCTGGCCCCAATAGTCGAGGAACATCACCGGATTCGGACGGCGCACCGCGATCTGCCCGATCGTGCCGGGCTTTACTGGCGCGCCGCTGGAATCGATCACCGCAACATCATGCCCAGGGACCGGTTTGCCGATGGCGCCGGGCCGCGACACGCCCAGCATCGCGCAGGACGACAGCACGAGATTGCATTCGGTCTGACCATAGAACTCGTTGATCGTGAGGCCGAAAGCATCCCTGCCCCACGCAAATGTCTCCGACCCGAGCGCTTCGCCGCCCGAACCGATGCTGCGCAGGCGCAGATCGTAACGGCCGTGCGGGTTCGGCGCCGAACGCAACATGCGAAGCGCCGTCGGCGGGATGAATGCGTTGCGCACACCGGTGCGCGCCATCAGCGCATAGGCCTCCTCCGGATCGAACTTGTCGAAGCGGTGCGCCACCACCGGCACGCCGTGATGGAGCGACGGGAGCAATGCGTCGAGAAGACCGCCGGCCCAGGCCCAGTCCGCGGGTGTCCAGAACAGGTCACCCGGCTGCGGGAAGAAATCGTGCGGCAACTCGATGCCCGGCATGTGTCCGAGCAGCACGCGATGCGCGTGCAACGCGCCCTTCGGCGGACCGGTTGTGCCGGATGTGTAGATCATCATGGCCGGATCGTCGGCAGATGTGTCTTCCGGCGTGAATGAATCCGAGGCCGCTTGCAGAAGCCCCGCGAAGCCCAGAGCACCCTCCGCTTCGCCGTCCGTCGACACGATCAGTTTCAGATCCGGCGGCGGATCACCGAGGCTTGCAAGCTTCTGCAATCCGAAGCCATTGGTGATCAATGCTTTCGCGCCGGAATTCTGCAACCGGTAGGCCAGCGCTTCGGTGCCGAACAGCAGGGCGAGCGGCAGCGCAATGCCTGCGAGCTTGTAGATCGCGATATGTGCAATCACGGCTTCCGGTGCCTGCGGAAGAAGAATGGCAACGCGGTCGCCGCGACCGATACCGTGCGCGCGCAGCGCATTGGCAAGCTGGTTCGACATCCGCATGAGCGTTTGGAACGAGATGGACTCGGTTCGCCCGTCGCTACGCGCATGGATAATCGCTGTGCGATCGGGGTCGCGCAGCGCCCAGCGATCACAGACATCGACACCGATATTGTAACGAGCAGGGATCTCCCAGCGAAACTCGCGATAGAGCCTGTCGTAGTCGTGTATTGGAGGAAGCATCCCGGCAGCCTTGCGAGCAGGACGCTAGTCGGGCAAAGAGCCTGCGTCCAGCGGATTGGTGCATGCGATGAACGATGGCAGCCCCGCGCCACTGCAATGGCGCCCGATGATTGCGGCCGACCTGCCCGAGGCCTACGATCTGTCCGTCCGCATCCACCCGAATTTTCCCGAGCGGCTGGAGGTGCTGGCCGAAAAATTCCGGCTGTTTCCCGGCGGCTGCTTCGTGCTCGACAAACCCGGTGCGGGAATTTGCGGTTATTGCTTCTCGCATCCATGGCATGCCGGACGACCACCCGCGCTCGACACGATGCTGCTGGCTCTGCCGCATCCACCGGTCACTTATTTCATTCACGATATGACGATCGATGACTCGCTCCGTCGCAGGAATCTTGCGTCGGGACTTGTGCCGCAGCTCATCGTGGTCGCGCGTGACATCCCGGTTGATCGCGTGATGCTGGTCGCTGTCAGCGGCAGCCAGCCGTTCTGGACGCGGATGGGATTTCGCCAAACCGCCGATGAGGCGCTGCAGGATGCGGCGCGAGCCAAGTACGGCACTGGCGCCGCACACATGACGCAAGACCTCTCGTGATCCGCTAGTCCGCGAGTTGCGCGCTACGCTGATCGGGCGCAGCGAGGATCAACGCCCAGAAGACCTTGTATTTCGTATTCGGCACATAGACCGCGGCGATGCCGATATGGGTCGCGCCTTTCAGGAGCATGTTGGCCTTGTGCGAAGGCGAGTCACGCCAGCCGGAGAATGCTTCAGCCAGCGTGTGATAGCCCGCGCCGATATTCTCCGCGCCGGTCTGCGCCCGGTAGCCGGACCTGCGCAGCCGTTGCTGGAAATTGCCGGCGACGTTGTGGTCGAGCTTGTCCTTGGTGGCCATGGCGCGCGCCTGCTCTTCGGCCATCCGCATAAGCTGCGGATCGACCACCACTTCCCCGAGCATGTTGTTGCGCCGGTAGCCGGAGATCATCGACGCCGCGGCCTGCGGGTCGAGTTCAGCCCCTGACTTGGCCATGCTCTGATAGAATGATGGCTGCGACGGCGGCGGTTCGGTCGCGCAGCCGAACAGCGTCAGGCCAAGCCCGCAAAGAAACGCCACAGACATCGGACGGCCGCCCGCCATAAGTTGGATATCCCCAATCCGCTGACTTGCCTGCAAAAGGGTAACCGAACGGTAAATTCCCGTTCAGGATCCCAAAATCACCGGACTTTCGGCTTTTTTTTGGCCGCAGGCTCGGGATTGGCAGATTCAGGCTCGGGTTCGGCCTCATCTCCCTCGGCGAGGCCCTCAATGTGGATATACCGGTGCGGGTACGGCATCACGATGCCTTCGGCCCGGAATCTCTCAAGGATCGAAAAACAGATATCGCTCTTGATTCCCCCGCCGTCTCCAAGATTGCGCACGACCCAGCCCAGCTCAAAATTGATGGCGCTGTCCCCAAACCCGGTCAGCAACACGCTCGGACCCGGATTTTTCATGACGTGCGGATGTGACTTCGCAATCTCCAGCAGAACATCGCGCACCTTCACGACATCGCTGTCGTAGGCCACGCCGACCGTCACGGCGACACGCGCAAATGTGTCAGTGTGCGTGCGGTTCTTGACCACCTGGGTGATCAGTTCCGAATTCGGAATGATCACGCTGGAGCGATCGCCGGTCTCAATCTCGGTGGCGCGGACATGGATGCGCCGGACACGCCCCTCTTCGCCCTTGACGCTGATGACGTCGCCGACCCGGATCGGCCGCTCTGCCAACAGGATCAGGCCGGATACGAAGTTCGACACCACGGATTGCAGGCCGAAGCCGATACCGATCGACAAAGCGCCGGCGACGAGGGTCACCTTCTGGAAGTCGACGCCCAACTGCGCGAGAGCCAGCGAGATCGCGGCGATAACGCCGAGATAGCCGAAGATAGTCGAGACCGAATTCTGCAGGCTCGGATCAAGCGCCGTCTGCGGCAAGAAACGCGTATTGAGCCAAGCCTGCACCGCGCGGGTCGCAAGCACGCCGATCAGTACGATAACAAAGGCGATAAAGATCGCCCTCAGCGATATCGACAACTCGCCGACGCGGAAGCCGAAGGTGGCGTCTTTGATCACACCAAAGAAATCCGCAGCGAAAATGCCCCACGGACCCAACAGCGGCATCAACACGGCCAGCACAAGCAGCAGGCGAATGACTGCGGACAGCAGCGTGCCAAGCAAGCCGATTGAGCGCGGCTTCAGCCCGAAGAAGGTTGCGACCGCACGGCCGCGAGGCGTCGACGCTGTCAGCACCTCGGTGAACAGCGCATCGATGAACGTGAGCAGGATGTAAAGCGCTCCGATCAGACCAAGCGCCGACAGAAAGCGGCCCGCCAGGAAGGCAGAAAGCCCAATAAAACCGGTGATCAGTGCGGCGATGATGCCGATCGCAAGAAGCCAACCTGCGCTGCGCAGCCAGCCAGCCCCGGCCACATCGTCTTCGAGCGGCTCGCCGCGGCCCATCAGGAACAGGAAGTGACACAACATCGCGACAATGACGGCGGCGAATAGCGCGTTGGTCGCGATCGTCAGCGCCACCGGCGCGACGACGGTCTGTAATATTGCGTTGAGGAGAATCACCGCACCAAGCACACGCGCCGCCCAAACGAGCTTGCCCGCAACCAGGCGCGCCGTCTCTTCCCTGACCGAGAGCAAACGCCGATCGGGATCGCCAGGCGCAAACAGACCGACCGCGACCCCGCGACCGAAGGCGGCAATGGCGACCGCGATGACAAGGGTCAGGCCGATATTGCCGACACGCTCGGTTAACAGCCCGAACGCATTGAGGATCAGCAACCCACCGAGCACAATCGCAGGCGCGGTGACGGTGACGCGAATGAGTGAAATCAGCGCGAAGAACGATTTGGCGAAGCGGGTGCCGAGTTCCTTGGGCCGAAAATCACGGCGCACGAACCAGCGCAGAAACAATGCGGCGCAGACGAAGAATGCCAGCAGCGCGAGGCTCGCCGCGCCGAGTTTCCAGCGCGTGCCGCTGACACGCAGATGATCCATCCAGCCCTGCGCAACGAGCACCACGCCGTGCCACGCGTCCGGCGCGGCCTTGGCGGCCTGCGCCCAGAACGCCGGATCGAGGGCGCTCGACGTGCGGCCGAGCAACTCCTGCGTGAACAGGGCTCGGCGGCGCTCCGTGATTCGCACCGACATATTGTCGGCACGCAGCATCAACAGCCGGGTCTGTTTGAGCGCACCATCCAAAGCGGCGCGCCG
>CAZIKZ010000010.1:11734-29644 GCA_964539845.1 uncultured Hyphomicrobiales bacterium | reverse complement strand
CGACAACTACTTCGCAAATGCTGGATATGCTTCTATCAAACCGTGAACCGCTCTAACGCCAAAAGAAAGAGCCCGGCGGGCAAGTCGCTCCGCCGGGCTGTTCTATTCAATCCTGATCGATCAGCAGACTGCTATCAGCAGACCTGAACGCGACGAACGCGCCATGCGTAACCGTCCCACCAGCGCTGGCTCACCCAACGGCAGGCCGGGCCGTAATAGACCGGGGCCGGAGCGTAATAGGGCGGCGGGGGTGGCGGCGGCGCGTAGTAATACGGGGCGGCGGCGCCCGCGATGATCGCACCGGCGGCAATGCCACCAAGCACGCCAGCAGCAACTGCTCCGCCACGCCAGTGAGCGTCAGCTTGGCCGGGAACCGCAACCACCGAACCCGCGATCGTCAAGGCGGCGACGAGCGCGATCAATACCTTCCTCATGCGAGATCTCCTTCAGGGTCGGCTGGGGGAACCAGCGCGATTCGCAACCCGCGAGCCAAAACTAAACGCAAATGCTTACGCAGTCGTAGTGTCCACGCCCAATTTGTCGCAAATTTGATCGGCCGATGGCGGCCACCAACTGCACGCGGGCCAGCGGATTCCAAGCCGAATGCGGCCTGCGTCCTAGTGGCAGATGCGCAGCTTGCGCCAGCGCGTGCGATAGCCATCCCAAACCCGCTGCTGCCGGATCACGCAGCCGGGCGGCGGACCGTCCGGTGCGGCGTAGTAAGCCGGCGCCGGATAGCTCGGGTAGTAGTTATAACCGTAGGCCGGGTAACCCGGATAATAAGGCGCGCCGCCCATAACGGCGCCGGCAGACATTCCGCCGATGATACCGTAGGCCAGAGCACGCCCATCGCTGGCTTGAGCGCCTGTCGGCGCGGCTACCACGGCAACGCCGAAAACGACGGCGCCGACACATCCCAGAACGGATCGATCGATGACGGATCGTTTCATGTCATTTCCTTTCCGCCATGCCGGGCCGAAGGTCAAGCGGGCGCCCAGTCTGGCCGGACTTGTTGAACCGGCTGTGAACGCGGATGGGCTATCGCCGCAGCAATGTCCACAGCTTTCGGATCAAGGCCGGCGGCTTCTGCCCGGCGGTCTGGCTTCGGAAGGCCACGGGCAGCGGCACCGTGTGCGGTGCGGAAACGTCCTCCCGCAGCGTGAGTCCGGGCGCATTCTGATGGCGTTCCGGGGGAGCGACCAGGCCTGCCGGGACGCGCTTGCGGACAGCCTTCACGGGCTTGCGGCGCGCGATCCCGGACTTGGCTGTGGGGCGTTTGCGGGACGCAGTTCTGCGCATGATCTGACGGCCGACCTTTTCCAGAAACAGCTTCTCACGCTCGTGCGTCAGCTTGGCGATCGCCGGCGCGAGATGGAGCCAGCGCACGGCGCGAACATCGCGCATCAGCTTGGCCACGGGTCGGCTGCTCGCCTGCATGCGCCAGAACCGCACGGTCTTCTTGCGTCCAGCGGTCTGATACACGAGCGACCCCAGAAACTCGTGCACCTCCATATCGTGGCCGGTCTCCTCGATCGCCTCGCGCCTGGCGGCGGCCAGCGCCGTTTCGTCGCGATTGAGCTTTCCCTTCGGCAGCACCCAGGTCTTCTGACGGCTCAGTTGCACGACGGCAAATAGCGGACGCACGCGGCCGCGCATGACGATCCCGCCGGCGGCTTCGATCGGCTGTCGCCGGGTTTTTTTCTTACTTTTCTTCATGACGTATCGTGCTGCCGAATCTTGACGATCGCACGACACTATACCCAACGCAGCGGACGCGCAGGCGTCCGCTGCCGCATACACTGCCTGATTATGCGGTCAGGCTATTTCCAGCCCGCCTGCTTTTCGCAAGCCACCCGAGCCCCGGGATTTGCTTTCTCCCACTGCGTGATCGACCGGGTCTCGTTGTTGTCCATCTTCTCGTTCATGCAAATGCAATACGCGCGCACGATGGCCGGAGTCCCGCCCTTCTCGCCCTTGTTGTCGGAAATGCACTGGTTGATCCACTTCATGTCATCGGCGGTCACCTGCGCCGATGCGGCATGTGAAATCGCCGTGACCGCCAGCGCGGCCAGCGCGGTAGCAATAATTTTCATGGGAAACTCCGAAGCAGCGAAGTGCTGCGGCGCGATCTTATCACGTCGGGTGTGCGAATTTGCAAGCGCGCCGAGTGAGCCGCGATAGCCCGGCAGCGCACTTCTCGCATTCACGGACGCGCAATAATTCACATCCCGCCGGGACGTACGTGAACAATCACTGCGGCTTGATCCCCGCGTCCTTGATGATCGGCCACCATTTATCAATTTCGGCCTGATGGAACGCTGCCAGCGCCGCCGGAGTCTGCTGATCGGGCGGGAAGATGTCCTGCGCGATCTTGGTCAGCCGCTCACGTGTGACAGGATCGGCAAGAGCCTTCCCCAGCGCGTTGTTGAGGGTGGTGACAATCTCCTTGGGCGTCCCCTTCGGCACCCAGAAGGCGTGCCAGAACGAGAAGTAGAACCCCGGCAATCCGGCCTCGTCAGTGGTCGGGATCTGCGGTGCGATCGGAATCCGCGACTTCGCCGTCACCGCATAGGCCTTGATGTTGCCGCCCTGGATCTGCGGCATCGACACGGCGGGCGTATC
This sequence comes from uncultured Hyphomicrobiales bacterium, assembly GCA_964539845.1. Taxonomy (GTDB): domain Bacteria; phylum Pseudomonadota; class Alphaproteobacteria; order Rhizobiales; family Xanthobacteraceae; genus Pseudorhodoplanes. Next base: position 27,022 of record CAZIKZ010000010.1, on the reverse strand, counting down.
GAGCATCACATCAAGTTGGCCTGCAACCAGGTCCTGCATGGACTGACCCGCGCCGCGATACGGCACCATGGTGTATTTCGCCCCGATCGCATTCTGAAACATCAGGCCGCCCACATGGCTCGGCGTTCCGATGCCCGAATTGCCCTGCGAGGCCTTGTCCTGATTGGCTTTCAGCCAGGCGATCAGATCCTTGAGATTGTCCGCCGGCATGGTCTTGCGTGCGACCACAAGAAACGGCTGCGTCGAGATCAGGCCGACAGGTTCGAAATCCTTCACCAGATCGAAGTTCAGCGGATAGATCGCGCCGCTTGCGACATTGGTGCCCCACTGCCCTATGCCGAGCGTGTAGCCGTCCGGCGCCGAGCGCGCGACACGTCCGACACCGATGGTACCGCCGGCGCCTGTCGTGTTTTCCACGACGATTGTCGCGCCGAGGATGTTGCGCATGCTCTCGGCCATGATGCGCGCAATCACATCGGTCGAGCCGCCGATACCGAGTGGCACGACCAGTGTGATTGGCCGCGATGGATAGTTTTGCGCCTGTGCACCCGAAACCAGCATCGCCGCGCCAAGCACAGCGAACAGAAATCTTTTCATGAACGTTGCTCCCGGGATCGTATTTTTTGGGAGCCTAGCACGGAAGAGCTTTGGCGCGACAAGGCGTCAGTGCCAGTACAAACGCCGCCGATCTTTCACGATGGCAAATGTGTCCACCAGATCGCCAGCAGCCCAACCGCCGCGGCGATGATCACGGGCACGGTGGTGAGCGTCCACGTGCTGCCGAGCGGATGATGACGTCCGCAATAATAGCAGCGCTGGAACTTGGTAAGGATCGGCTCGTCCGGCGCAATCGGCGAACCACAGGACCGGCACTCAGCACTGATACGGGGCATGCGATGTTCCCGGATACGCGCAGCCCATCGGTCAGGACAATGGCCACACACACAAACGCAACTCCGGTCTGAGACTTTAGAGGCGCGAGTTTGACAATGCGTTAACCGAGACCCCCGGATGTACCGTTGCCGTCGGGCTTTTCGATGCGACCGCGATTCTGCAGCCAGCTCGCCAGCAGCCAGCAACCCATCGCCCAGGCCGCGCCCGCGCACCAGCCGGCCAGCACGTCGGTCGGCCAATGCACGCCGAGGTAAATGCGGCTTGCTCCGATCAAGAGCGTGAGCAGGATCGCGACCGAAATCACATAAGCCTTGAGACGCTTCCGGCTCTGGATGCGCGCCAGAAGAGCGCCGAGCGTCAGGAAGGTGATTGCGGAAAGCATCGCATGCCCACTCGGGAAGCTCGACGTCTGCACCTCGACCAGATGCGCGACCAATTCCGGGCGCGGCCGTGCGAACAGATGCTTCAGACCTTCGCTAAGCGCGACGCCGCCAGCGATCGCAACCATCACGAACAAAGCCGCGGCCCGCTTTCCGTCGATCAGGAGATAGCCGATCACCACGAGCGTCAGGAAACTCACCAGCGTGAAACTGCCAAGGCTTGTGACGTCGCGCATGACATGTCCGAGCCAGGCCGGTCCGATCGGATCGGCAAGATCGCCCGGATTGCGCAAGGCGCGCAGCAGCGCCTCATCGAAAGAACGCGTCTGGCCGTCCATGACTTGGCCGGCGACCTTGCCGAACACCGCAATCAGGGCGGCGATCAGCGCGAGGATCGCAAACGGCGCGAGTTCCTGCAGCGAGCGAGCGCGCAGCGAGGTCACGAAATTCGAAAAGGTCCGCAATGGCATGTCGCTCAACGTTCATGGTGACGATGCAGCTATTGGATTTCCGGAAACGATCGCGTCTCGCACGATGTCCGAAAACATCAGCTTCGGCCGGATGACGCAATACTCTCTTAAGGGTTGACCATCCACGCGAATCGCGGACGCGATTCGTTCCCTGCGAACAGATGCGAACCTTGTATCAGGTTGAAACGGAATGCTGCGACTGACGCAACCCCGTGGCGGTGCGCAGCCTGGACGCCGCCTCGACCGGACAATTCTGGAACGCAGCGTCGATCGCGGCAGGCGCACCCTTCAGCGAGAACTCGACGCTGCTGGTTCCGGCGACATGCGACATCACCCGAACATAGAGCGTGGTCGATATGCGCAATTGTTCGACGAAACGTGCGACCTCTCCCGGGTCCTCGATCACCGCGGTCGAATTGGTCTGCAGGAACCGCGCCGGCGCATCCCGTCCAGGATTGTCGTCGAAGCGATAGCTGAGCGTCGATGTCCGGCTCGATCCGACCCGATGGTTGAATGCCACACGAATCACCGCCGCGTTGTCGAAGCAGCCGAGTTGCAGCGAGCCGATCTGAAGCCGGGTTTGCGGATAGCGGCGGTCTTGCTCACGCACGTTGCGGCTGCGCGCACTCAGTTCGGCGGTGGCCGCAGGCTTGCCTAAAATGCGGTCGTAGCCGCGCTCGATCTTCCAGCTTCCGGCATCCGGCGCCGTTGCAGTCGCGCACCCGCCGAGCACAGCCAGCATTCCGACCACCGCAACAGCACGCACGAGACGCTCCCCCGGATACCTTCTGTCTGCCACAGCCTCCGGTTGCAGGCAATGGCGGGCCGAAAGCTTGTACCGGGCGCGCGGGTGCGTCTCAAATTTTGAGCTTCACCCGCGAACTGGTGCCGCTGCAACGACTGCGGCTGCAACGACCGCAGCGCATGAGCGTTTGCTTGGCGCGAAGCTTGCTTGGCCACAAGTCGCCGGGCTTGAACCCGAACTGAAGAAGAAAAGCCATGTCACACCAGCTGACCAACTGTAACGCGTCACCGACGTTTTCTGATCCGGTGCAAACAAGTCCGTCCCAACAAGCAAACCAGGGGACGGTCCGCATCACACCGCGAAGACGGAATGCCCTTTGGGCCATCACGCTCGCGGCTGTTACGGCGCTCGCCGTTGCGGGCGTCGCGCTTGCCGGGGAATACCACTCCAATCCGTGGCTTCTGTCTTGGATACCGGCAACCTGCTGCGTCACCAACGATTGCTGCTGGGAAGTATCCGAGAGCGAGTTGCGTTCGCTGCCCGACGATGAGTGGGAAGTCCGCTCGACGGGACAGATTCGCAAGCGCACGGCGTACTCGCCCGACGGAAAATTCTACCGCTGTGCCTGCGACTACGACAACGTCGACAAGCATTGGAACAAGCATCAGGGCGCGAATACGCGCTGTCTGTTTGTCCCGATGCGATCGGCTTCGGCGGCGTTTCCGAAGCAGCGCGCGGCGCATTGATGCGTTAAGGCGCAACCGGGCCAGTCCCGGTTGTCAAAGCGGATTGCCGTTCGCGTATAGACGCGGCGGACGGAAGCGGTGTTGCGCGCCTACAAGCAGAATATGCGTGAGGCGCCACGTTCGGGCGTGATTTCGCAGCACATGCGACCGCCCTGTGGCATCGGCGAAGAGCCGGCCGGACAAGATGCACGGGCCGACGGACGACGGCTGGCATTGTCCTCACGCGCATTGGAGCGAGCGCGTTCGCGTCCCTTCTCGGTGCGCTCGCGTGCGCGCTCACGGGCACGATCGCGCTGGCTTGGCTCCGGCGGACGCACAGCCTCTTTCTTGAGTTGCGGCTTGGTCGTCTCCGGGATCGCGACACAGCGGCCGCCTTGCTCATGCTGGCCAGTGCCGCAGACCAGCGGACAGACGCGTCCACGCTGACCTTTCACGGCATCCAGCGCGCTGACTGTCGGAGATCCGACGTCGAGATTCATCCCTGCATGCCGGTTGAAAAGGCTGATCGCATCGCGCGATTTCGGCGACCAGGTGCCGTCTGCCGCACCGGGATCGCACCCGACACGACGCAGTTCAGTCTGCAGATTGCGGGCAATCACGCGCTGTTCCCCCTTGGGGTCGGGCGCCGCTTCGATTTCGCGCTTGGCTTGCTCTGGCGGAAGCATGGCTACGACTGACTTCGAGTCGGCCGGCGGCTTAATGGCTTCAGCAGGAGGCGGAACGTTCGCCAGTGGAACCACGGGAGGTTTGGCGGCGATGGAAGGTGTCTTGATGCCCGGGGCCGCCGGCACCTGAGGCACCTGCGGGATGACCGGCGATTCCGCGCGAGCGGCCTTCTCGCGCTGCGAGCGGGCAAGCTCCGCGTAGAAGCCCCCCTTGTGGACCGACAGGAACGAATCCCAAGCTTCCTTGGTGCCGACGCGCTCGGCGAACTCGTAATCACGCCGAGGATCCGGACCGGCTGCCGGCTGGAGGCCGGGTGCCGGCGCGACGACCTTGCGCTCCGGCACCAGCGCGACCGTTGCGCCACCGAGCGAGCCATAGACGAATGGCTCCTGCTTGTTGCCCGTCGTCCGAATGACCTCATCGCGCACATGTCCGAGCGCGATCCGGATATCGCGGCCGGGTATCGCAAGATGGTTCAGGAGTGCAGTCGTAAACGGTGAGTTCGCGCCACGCCCGTCCTCGGCGGTCGATCCGGCTTTTGCCGCAAACGCGATCAGCGTGTCGCTCGCCGTAGGCTCGATCTTCGCAAGGCCCGATGTCACCTGGCGCGTGACGATGCCGCGCTGCATGGTGCGCGCGAAAGGATTGTCGCGGCAAGCATCGAGAATGATCAGGCGGAACCGCTTTGCAGGCTCCAGCGCCCGCACCAGCCGGTCGAGCGACAGCGCCTCGTCTTCAACGTCGAAATCGGTGGCAAGCTTGGCGTCGACCGGCAGGAGATAATTGGTGCCGTTCACCTCGATGCCGTGGCCGGCGAAATACATGACGGCGATGTCGGCATCACGGGCGATGGCCGTGAATTCGCGCGCAACCCGCTTGAACTCCAGGTTCCCGAGATCGGTCTTCGCCTCGACAACCTGGAAGCCGGACCGGCGGAACAGGTCGGCCATGGCTTTGGCGTCGTTGGCCGGATTGGCAAGGCTGGAGACGTTCTGGTAGCTGGCGTTGCCGATGACCAGCGCGACGCGCTTTTCCGCAGCAGCAGGTTCCACGGACAAGACGAGCACGGCCCAGAGACCGCACAGAATCGTGGTCAGACGCTTCATCGTCCAGCCTCCGCAAGCCCGTCATAGTTGCCGACAGCCCACACTATCAGTGCGCCCCGGCCGATCCAAGGTAAGTCGCGGTACTGGACCCGGAGGTTCAACCGGTCGTGATCGATCGGGTTTGCGCGCACATCCCGGTCCGGTATGTGTTGCATCCGTTCAAGTTCCAATTCCGGGGGCATCCTGATGCGTTACCGCTGCGCCGTGATCGACGACTACCAGAACGTAGCCCTCAAGATGGCCGACTGGTCAAAGGTGACCGGCGACGTGGATGTGACCGTCTTCAACGCACCGCTGGGCGATGAGGCCGCCATCGCCCGCGCGCTGCAGGACTATGGCATCGTCTGCGTGATGCGGGAACGGACACCCTTTCCGCGCAGCCTCATTGAAAAGCTGCCGGACCTGAAGCTGCTGGTGACCACCGGGCTGAAGAATGCCTCGATCGATGTGGCCGCGGCCAAGGAACGCGGCATCACCGTCTGTGGAACCGATGGGGTGAAACATCCGACCGCGGAGCTCGCGATCGGGCTGATAATCGACCTCGCGCGCAACATCAGCGCCGAGAATGCGCGCATGAAGGCCGGCGAGGCCTGGCAGACCACCATCGGTGCCGACCTCTTCGGCCATACTCTCGGCCTGGTCGGGCTTGGCAATCTCGGTCAGCGCGTTGCCAAGGTGGCGCAGGCCCTCGGCATGAACGTCATCGCCTGGAGCCAGAATCTGACGCCGGAGCGCTGCAAGGAGCACGGCGTCGAATACGCGACCAAAGCAGACCTGTTTCAGCGCTCGGACTTCATCTCGATCCACATGGTGTTGTCCGACCGCACCCGCGGGCTCGTCAGCAAGACCGATCTCGGCATGATGAAGCCGGCCGCTTACATCATCAATACCTCGCGCGGGCCGATCATCGACGAGGCTGCGCTGGTCGCGGCGCTGCAGAACAAGTCGATTGCGGGCGCCGGCCTCGACGTGTTCGATCTCGAGCCGCTGCCGCGCGACCATGTGTACCGGACGCTGCCCAATGTCGTGCTCACGCCGCATCTCGGCTATGTGACGCAGGACGGTTACCGCGCCTTCTATGGCGGCACCGTGGAGGCGGTCCGCGCCTTCCTCGACGGCAAGCCGATCCGCGTGATCGGATAGTTTTTCACTCGTCATGCGCGGGCTCGACCCGCGCATCCATCAAGCGAAAAGGACGCTTTTCAAAAATGATGGATGGCCGGGTCAAGCCCGGCCATGACAACAAATCAGGGAGGACTGACCATGCAGCCGCGCGAACGTGTCGCGTTTTCGCCGATAGAGACCCGCCCCAAGCTGAAATTTCCCGACGGCATCCGCATGGTGATCTGGCCGGTGCTGGCGCTGGAGGATTGGGACATCTCGCGCGCGATGGCGCGCATGGTGATCGTGCCGCCGCAATTGCAGCCGCTCCTGCCCGATCACCCGAACTGGAGCTGGCACGAATACGGCATGCGCGTCGGCTTCTGGCGGATGCAAAAGATGCTCGAGCGAGTCGGCGCCACGCCGACCGTCACGCTCAATGCCAAGGTCTGCGAAAGCTATCCGCAGGTGGTCGAGGCCTGCCTGAAGTCGGGCTGGGAACTCAACGCGCATGGCTACGAGCAGATCCCGATGCACAAGCTCGAGGACCAGCGCGCGAGCATCGACAAGGCGATCGATGTCATCGAAAAATTCTCAGGCAAGCGCCCGCGCGGCTGGTTCGGTCCGGGTCTGACCCAGACCTTCGACACGCTCGACTATCTGAGCGAGGCCGGCATCGAATATATCGGCGACTGGGTGCTCGACGACGAGCCGGTCACGCTGAAAACCACGCACAAGCCCGTCGTCGCTTTGCCCTACAATTTCGATATCCACGACATCGTGCTGTTCACGGCACAATATCATCCCGCACCGATGTTCTACGATCGCGCGATGGACCACTTCAACGTGCTGTATGAGGAAGCGGCGGAGCGCCCGAAGATCATGGCAATAGCCTGCCATCCCTATCTCTCGGGTGTGCCGCACCGGATCGCGCATGTGGAACGCACCTTCGCAGAAATCCTCGGCAAGCCCGGCGTCGTGTCCTGGAACGGCGAACAAATTCTGGACTGGTATCTGAGCCAGCAGAATGCCGTATGATCTTTGCAACGATCATAGACGGAAACTCCGGCCTCATCCTGAGGAGCATTGCGAAGCAATGCGTCTCGAAGGACGAGGCCGGCCCATCCTTCGAGACGGCGGCTGCGCCGCCTCCTCAGGATGAGGCAGGAGAGCACGTGCATCAGTGCGTTTGAGAGAGCCTAATATGTCCGTACGCATCCGATCAGCCTTCGTGCCGCATGACCTGAAAGCTCCGATTGCCGGCGCAGCGAACGGAGCGCTCGCCGGTATGTCGGTCGCGATCAAAGACATGTTCGACATCGTGGGCGAGCGCACGGGCGGCGGCAATCCGGATTGGCTGGCATCACAGAAACCCGCGACGGCGAATGCTGCCGTCGTGCAGAAGCTGCTCGATGCCGGCGCGAGTATCACCGGCAAGACCGTATGCGACGAATTTTTCTACAGCATCGCCGGCGTCAATGCGCATTACGGCACGCCGGTCAATCCACGAGCGCCGGGCCGGCTCCCCGGCGGCTCATCGAGCGGTTCGGCTTCGGCGGCCGCGTCCGGCGCCTGCGACGTTGCGATCGGCAGCGATACCGGCGGCTCGGTGCGCATCCCTGCCTCGTTCTGCGGGGTATATGGCATTCGCACCACGCACGGCCGCGTCGACCTCACCGGCGCCATGGGCATGGCGGATTCCTTCGATGCCGCCGGCTGGTTCTCGAACGCCCCTGGTGTGTTCCGGAATATCGGTCCGGTTCTCCTCGGCGGCACATCGACCGCCGCGGATGTGACGAAGCTCGTCATACTCGACGACGCTTTCGCGGAAGCTGATCCCGAAGTCGCAACACTGATGAAGGAGGCGCTTGCGGCCATGGCCGCGGAGTTTCCCGCCTCGTCACATCAGCGCATTGCGCCGGATAGCCTGGACGTCTGGCGCGAAGCCTTTCGCCTTGTCCAGTCTCATGAGATCTGGTCGATCTACGGCGATTTCGTCACCCGCACCAAGCCGCAATTCGGCCCCGGCGTTGCCGAGCGCTTTGCCGCCGCCGCGACCGTGACCGCAGAGATGGCGGCGCAGGGGCGCGTGATGCAGGAGCGAGCGCGGGACCGCATTCGCGGGATCGCGCAGCCGGGAACGTTGCTGGTGCTGCCGACATCGCCGGGCATTGCGCCGCTCGCCAACGCACCGAATGCGGTGCACGAGGCGTTTCGCCTGCGCGCCATGCGCATGACTTGCATCGCCGGCCTGTCCGGCCTGCCGCAAGTATCGATCCCGATCGGCACGATCGGCGGTTGCCCGGCCGGCCTCTCGTTCATCGGCTGGGCCGGCGGTGACGAAGCGCTGCTCGACCTCGCCGTGCGGCTCTCGCGCTATTGCGGGATGAGCGCATAGCGGTCGGTGTTCCGCCTTCGGAACCGGATGCTTGTTGTGGCGTTTTGAACTGGTTGCTCGGGGCGAAGAGGCAATCATGTTCAAATGGGCTGTTATTTTTCTGATCATCTCGCTGATCGCGGGCGGCATAGGCCTGACCGGCATTTCGACATTCGCGAAACGCGTATCGATGGTGCTTTTTGCACTGTTCTTCCTGGGTTTCCTCGCGCTGCTCGGCTTTGCCTATCTCCTGGGCGGCGCCTTTGAAGCCGGACGCGCGGCCGGACTCCTGATCCTGCTGGTCTGACGCTGCAATAAAGCGAAGCCGGCGGGACGCGCATCCCGCCGGCTTCTCATATGATCGAAGCGTGAGCGCGCCGGTTAGCGGTCGCCTGCGCGGCGATTGGCGCCCGGAACGCCTGACTGATAGCGCGGGGCCGCAGCGCGCGGTGCCCGCACGCCATACTGACCGAAAGCGTCACGCGCATTTCGCTCGATGGCATCGCTAGGTCCATAGGGCGAACTCCAGACCGGCGTGTTGCCGTGATAGCCGGAGTTGAGGTCTTCGCGGCTGTCCGCGTGTGCGACAGCGGCGAAGGTCACCAGCGATGCGGCGACAAGAGCGGTCTTGATGATCGACATGTTAGTCTCCTTCCAGTTCGCGCCGCGGACCTCATCGAAGCATCCGCGGCTCAGTGCGACGGGAGCTAAGCGTTGATCGCGCTCGCGCCAATCAACGCGCCGTGACCAAATGCGTGTGCCGGCATGACATCGATGTGAGCGTAAGGAATATGCGTGACGGCGCGAAATCGCCGCGGAATGTTCGCACGACGAAAGTCGAACGAACATTTGATGGCGATTCTTCTGAATGATTTCTCGCAGAACATTCCGTTCGCATAATTCGGCGAAACGAACGCATTGTTCTGTCGTATTCAGACCGGGAGAAGAAATGCGCCGCGCCGAATCCATCACCATGGTCTGTGACGCACATCACTCTTCAAGATGAATCGCGACGGCCCCTGCCCTGCCGCAGCATGGCTGCGATGCATGCACGCCAACGGATGTTTCACTCACTGCATCCGCGGCATCCTGCGGCAATCATGTCAACGTGTCGCGATCACCGCCACCGGACCGCCTCCGTCAGGACCCTGATGCTCGGCGCCGCCGGAGACATAGATCTCTGCGTGGCCGACGAGTCCCGCGAGCGCGCCACAGACAAAGGCGCGGGCGTGGCGCGTCGGCGAAATATCGGAATCGTCCAGCATGGTGTGTCGAAAGCCGCGCAACATCGCGCTCTGGCTTGGCTCGGCCTTGGCCAGCATGGCCACAAGCCTGTCTCGCTCGGCGCCGGCCAATTGCCCATTCGCGGTGAAGCCGAGCCGATGAAGCGCGCCGCGCACCGGCTCGATGTCGATGGAGTCCGCCATCACCGCATGGTCGATGACCAGCGGGCCGCCCCACGCATGCGACATGCCGAGCACCACGATTTCGTGGCCCAGCAGTTCGATGCCGGCCGAGCAACTCGCGCGCCCGGAATGCAGCGACCAATTCTCCCCGATGTCGCGATCGGAGATCGCATCCGCCTGCAATTCGCCGAGCGCGACCGCAGCGCCGAGCGCACTCGCAGCGCGTGACAGCCCCATCGATTTCAAGGTCGAACTGGTTGCGACAATTGCCCCGTACGCAGTCGCGTCGCCGATGCGCTGCGCGGTCAGCAGCGGACATTTGATCTGCACGAAATGCACGTCGGCCGGATCGGCAATGCCCGCATCGCGCATCGCCTCACGCACTCCGTCGGCAACCGACTCAATCTGCCCGGCGCGGCCCAGCTTCTCCGGCGGCAGCGGCGCGGTATGCGCGCGCCCGATCGCAAGGGACGGTCCGGTCTCCTCGCCTTCGGCGCGTTCGAATACGGTCCAGTGCGGCGCCATCGCGCCCTCGGTTCCGCCTGACATGACGAAGCAGATTTTCTCCGCGTCCGCGCGCGGCATATGCTGCGCGAACAACTGCGTCAGCGTCATGGTTGCGAAGCCGCGGCTGAAATCGTTGACGCAGCCATTGCCTTCGGTCTTGCCGAATACGGCGATCACACCACGCGGGTCGATCCGTGCCGTATCGATTGCGCGCGCGATGCCGCTGGCATCGTCGGGAGCGTTCGCGGAAATACGATGGACTTTGGCGACCGGCACCGGCGTCTCCTCAGCTGCAGGGTGTCTCACCGACGAAGTGCGCGGCGATCACCTTGTCCAGGTCCGCCATCGCCGCCGCCAAAGCGGTATTGCCCGACATTCCGGCGCGGAAGCGCGCCAGCAGATCCTGCACCATGGCCGGATAATCGATGCCGAGCACATGGCCGTCGCGAATGATGGTCCGGCCACCGACGATCACTTCCTCGATGTGACGCGCGTTGACCCGCGCGAACAGAAGATCGCGCGGATCGAGATCGGATCTCAGCCGGTCGTCATCGATATGCGACCAGTCGAGCAAGAGCAGATCGGCAGGCTCCCCGGCTTCCAGGCGTCCACCGTCAGCGCTGTTCAACACCGAGAACCGCCCGTTGCGCCACGCCGACGTCAGAATATCGGCGCGCCCGACATCGACGTCGAAACCCCATCCGCCATGCAGGAGATGCGTCAGGCGCATTTCGCGCAATGCATCGTCGTCCTCGTCGAGCGCAAGCCCGTCGATCCCGAACGCGACACGGCATCCACGCCGCTTCATTTCCGCGAGCGGTGCAATACCGGACCGGATGCCGAGATTGGACGAGTTGTTGACCGAGATCGTGACGCCGCGTTCGGCCAGCAATTCCAGTTCATCCGGGCGCGCGTAAGTGCAATGCGCGAGTGTGAGCCGCGGCGACAGCAATCCGATCGCATCGAGGTAGCGGATCATCCCATCCGGGAATTCGCGGTCGGCCCAGTCGCGCTGATAGCGCGTCTCCAGGCAATGCATATGGACGCGGCGCCCCGTATTGGCCGACGCTTCCGCAATCGCACGCAGCAGCGGATCCGAACACCATTGCACCGCGGCCGGACCGTATTGCACGTTGAAGTCCGGCGTGTCGGTTTCTTCCGCCACCGCGTTGACGAGCGCGATCTGTTCGGCGACCGGCAACGGCATACGAATGAACCTGCGGCGGATTTCTTCGGCGGCTGTCGCAGGCATGGCGTCGAGAATCGGCTCAGACGGGCCGTAAACCAGCGGATTGCGGTCCCGCAAGGCCACGGCGAACCCGACGCGCACGCCGACATCGTGCGCGGCGCGTGCCACCGCCTTCGCCTCGGTCACGTAATCGGTCAGACCCTGCACGCGGGTGTAGTGAACCATCACCACGCCCGCGCCACCGAGCGCCGAGCGCGCGAGCGAGACGGCCGCTGCGAGATACGGGTCGACCGCCGGAAACATCGCAAGATAATGCAGCCAGGTTTCCAGCGGCTTGCCGCCGCCGCCGATCGAACTCGAGCGCGCCGCCCGCGCGTGATCGTGCGCGTTGCACAGCACCGGCATCGCCAGCAGCGACGGCGCGCTGCCCGGATGCGGCCCGACCTTGGCGATGCGGGACTTGTCGATTGCAATGCCGACCGGACCCACAGCCGCCGCATCGGGCGCCGTCAGCGCGTGCTCAACCTCGACAACCCGCACGACGTTCTCCGCTTAGCCGATCGCGAACTCGTCCTTGCGGTGAGCCCAGCCGGTGATCCGCATTTCGATCAGCGAGAAGATGACGTAAAGCGATACGCCCATCACCGCAAGGATCAGCAGGCCGGCAAACACCAGCGGCACGTCGAACGAGGACGACGCGATCATCATCACGTTGCCGATGCCGCGGTTGGAAGCCACCGTCTCCGACAGCACCACGCCGACAAAGGCGAGCGTCACCGCGACCTTGAGCGAGGCGAAGAAATACGGCATCGCGCGCGGCAGGCCGACATTCCAGAGAATGTCGAGCTTGCTGGCCCGCAACGTCTTCATCACGTCCTCAAGCTCGGGCTCGGTCGTGGCCAGCCCGGTCGCGACGTTCACCACGATCGGGAACATCGACATGATCATGGCGGTCAGGATCGCCGGCACCGCGCCCGCGCCAAACCACAGAACGAAGATCGGCACCACCGCCACCTTCGGGATCGAGGCAAAACCGATCAACAGCGGATAGGCGACATCGTAGGCGATCCGCGATACGCCGACGAGCATACCCAACAAAACTCCGATCAAAATGCCGAAGCTGAACCCAACCAACGTCGTGTAGAGCGTTTGCACGGTATGCGGCCACAGCGCCGGAAACCGGACCCATAACGTGGCGAGGATCTGACTCGGCTTCGGAACGACCAGATCGCTGATATTGAACGCGCGGCACAGAAATTCCCACAACAGGAAAAATCCGATGATCAGGGCTGCGGATGCGATCCGACGGCGCACTTGCGAGTTCATCACGCGGCTTCCTTCTGCGGGCGGTTCGCGATGATCAGTTCGCGCAGCCGCTGTGTCATGGTGACGAAATCGGGCGAGTACGACATCTCGATGCTGCGCGGCCGCGCGAACGGCACAACAGTGTCGTCGATGATGCGGCCCGGCCGCGCCTGCATCACGCAGATGCGGTTGGCGAGGAACGCCGCTTCCTTCAGATCGTGGGTGACAAGCAGAACGGTCGGCTTCCGCGACATCCACAGGTCCTGCATGATCGCCCACAATTCCTCGCGCGTGAACTGATCGAGCGCGCCGAACGGCTCGTCCAGCATCAGGAGTTGCGGATCGTGGATCAGTGCGCGGCAGAGCGAGGCGCGCTGCATCATGCCCCCCGATAATTGCCAGGGATATTTGTCGCCGAAGCCGGCGAGCCCGACCTGCTTGAGCAAATCCTCAACGCGGTCGCGGAATTCCGTTTTCCGCTTGGACCGGAATTGCTGGCGGAATGGCGGCACAATCTTCAGCGGCAGCATCACGTTGTCGCGGATGGTCTTCCACGGCAGCAGCGTCGGATTCTGGAACGCCATGCCGACCCGCATCGGCTCCGCACCGACTTCGCGGCCGGAGACATAGACATAGCCGCTGGTCGCCTTGAGCAACCCGGTCACGAGTTTGAGGATCGTGGATTTGCCGCACCCCGACGGCCCCACAAGCGCGACGAAGTCTCCGCGCCCGATCTTGAGGCTTGTTTCGGTCAGTGCCGCCACCTGCTTGTCGCCACGGCCATAGGTCAGCGCGACATTTTCCAGCTCGACGAAATCCTGCTCGTGGGTCATTTGCCGGTTACTCATGCTGTCTTCTCCGTGGAGGACGAAGGGCGCACGCCGCCGGTCACGGCGCGCATGGTCTTGCCGGCGTTGCGCACAGCAGCCGCCGGCATCTGCTGGACGCCATGCACGGAGCGGCCCCAGCCTTTGGTGCCGGACACCAGCGTCCGATCGCGCATCACGAAGCGCCCGCGCACGATGGTGTGCACCGGCAGGCCCTTCACCTTGCGGCCATGCCATGGCGAAATTTTCGAACGCGACTGGATCTTCGCATCGTCGATGGTCCATTCACGGCCGAGATCGACCAGCGCGAGATCGGCATCCGCGCCGGGATGGATCGTGCCTTTGCACGGATAAAGCCCCCAATGCCGTGCAGGATTGAACGCGCTCCACCGCACATAATCCGAGATCGACATGCGGCCGGCATTCACCTCTGTCAGCATCGCCGGCATCTGCGTCTCGACGCCCGGAAAGCCGCAATCGACGGCCCAGATGTCGTTGCGGGTCTTCTCTTCCGGAGTATGCGGCGCATGGTCGGTCGCGATCATGTCGACCGTGCCGTCCTTCAGTGCCGCGAAGATCGGCTCCTGATTGTCCTTCTCACGTACCGGCGGATTGACGCGGATCACGCCGCCAAAGCGCGCATAATCATCAGTGGAGAGAAACAGATATTGCGGGCATGTTTCGCCGGTGACGTCGACTCCGCGCGCCTTGGCTTCGCGCAGCGGCCGCAATTCGTCGGCCGACGAAATGTGCAGGATATGGATGCGTGCGCCGGTCCATTCCGAAAGAGTGCAGGCGCGGCTCACCGCCTCGACAGCAACCACGGCCGGGCGTGAATCAAGATGCGCCAGCGGCTCATGCCGTCCGGCCTGCGTCAGTCGCGTCTGGCGTCGCTCCATGATCGAGTTGGTCTCGGCATGCAGCGAGATGCGCTTGCCGGTCTCGGCCACGACCTCGAACGCCTCCAGCATCTCGCCTGTGGACGGAGACGGAATCTTGCCGAAGGTGTTGCCCATATAAAGCTTGAACCCGATCACGCCGCCCGCGATCAGCGCCGGCACATTGTCGATCGTGTCTGCGCCAAGAAGGCCGTAGAGACCGAAATCGACATGCGCTTTCGAAGCCGCGATCCTGTGCTTCTCAGCAAGGATCGTGCCGTCGCCGGTCGGCGGGATGGTGTTCGGCATGTCGAACACCGTGGTCACGCCACCGAACGCCGCCGCCGCGGTCCCGCTCTCCCAGTCCTCCTTGTTCGGATAGCCGGGGTCGCGGAAATGCACATGCACGTCGATCGCGCCGGGCAGGATGTGCAGGCCGGACGCATCGAGGGTCTCGCGCGCGTCGGGCATGGCGTCGGGCGCACCGACGGCGACGATCTTTTCGTCCTTGATGGCGATGCTCGCGGGAAACGCCGCATCCGGCGTGACGACAATGCCGTTATGGATGACGAGATCGGCGGTGGCGGTCATCATGCGGCTTCTCCAAAGTTGGAGATGGAGCGTGCATGCCGCGCGGTTGCCACGCACACGGTCTGCTCCCTCCCCCTGAAAGGGGGAGGGTTGGGGTGGG
>CAZIKZ010000010.1:6725-11724 GCA_964539845.1 uncultured Hyphomicrobiales bacterium | reverse complement strand
GGGGGTAAAAGGTGTAAGTGTAAACGGACCCCCACCCGGATCGCTTCGCGATCCGACATCCCCCTTTCAGGGGGAGATAAAGAAGAGGATGCAAGGGGCGAGGCGAAGACCGAGCGTGCCTCACTGTGATGGCGTTCATTGCAGACCGTCCCCTCACAGCATCGCCCAGCCGCCATCGACCGGGAGGTCGATGCCGGTGATCTGCCGCGAGACATCGCTCGCGAGAAACAGGCAGGCGTTGGCGACATCCTGGTCGAGCGTGACACGCTTGAGCGCATAGTCGGCCGCGTGGCGCTCCATTGCCTCTTCCACGGTGATGTTCAGGCGCTTCGCCATGTCGGCACACACCTTGTCGCGGAAGCGCGGTCCATCCACCATGCCGGGCGCAACGCAATTGACGTTGATGTTGTGCTGACCGACTTCGAGCGCGAAGCTCTTGGTGATGCCGCGCAGTCCCCATTTCGAGGCGGAATAGGCCATTCGTCCGGCGCGTCCGCGCATGCCGAAGGTGCCGCCGACATTGACGATCTTGCCGTATTTCTGCGCGATCATGGATGGCACCACGCTGCGCATGGTGTGGAAGCAGCCATTCATGTTGAGGGTGACGATCTCGTCGAACTCTTCCGGCGTCGTTTCCGCGCCGGTCTTGCCGACGGGGCCGGAGCCGCCCGCAACATTGACCAGGATGTCGATGCGGCCGAAAGCCTTGTGCGCTTCGTCCGCGGCCTTGTCGCATTGATCGGGCTTGGTGAGGTCGCACGCGATTACAATTGCTTCAGCACCCGACGCCTTCACGTCCTTCGCCACCGGCGCGATCGCCGCGACATCGCGCCCGATCAGCGCAAGCTTCGCGCCTTCCGCGGCGAATGACGTGGTGATCGCCGCACCCATACCTTTCGCGGGCCCGGTGATCATGACCACCCGATCTTTCAGTCCCAGTTCCATTTGGTTTTCCCGGTCTTTTCTTCTCACCCGTCCTTCGAGACGCGCAGCCTTTCGGCAGCGCTCCGCAGGACGAGGAATTGAGAGTCACGTCGCGACAGGCTCCCCACCCTCATCCTGAGGAGCACGGCGAAGCCGTGCGTCTCGAAGGACGAGGGTGGGCTGAGCTTTTTCAGAACAGCTTCTTCGGCAGATCCGCGAGCGGCGGCAGGAAGGCCGGCGTGAAAATTTCCTCGACCTTCGGTGTCCGCGGCAGGTTGTTGGCATCAACCAGAATGTCGATCGACGTCTTCAGACGCTCCGGATCGGCATTGCCGAGACCGATCTTTGCGATCTCCGGATGATTCATCTCGTCCTGGAGCGTTGCATCGAAGCGCTCACGCTCGACCGGAGTCTTGATCAGGGGCTCGCGCTTCGCAACCGCGGCAACCGCGGCATCGGGATCCTTCAGCGAATCCTGCAGACCCTTGTTGAGCGCGCGCAGGAAGCCGGCCACCGCCTTCGGATTGTCCTTCACCAGCTTCTTGGAGACGATGATGGCGTTGGAATACAGATCCATGCCGTAATCGCCGAAGTTGATATAGCGCAGCTTGTCGTCCGGCACGCCGATCAGCTTCGCCGAGAAGCGGATGGTGTTCACATAACCGAACACGCCGTCGACCTGGCCCTGCATCAGCATCTGCTCACGCAGATTCGGCTGCATGTTGGTGATCTCCACCTTGCTGCAATCGACCTTGGTCATCTTGCAAAGCGCGGGGAACAGCTTCAGCGCGCCGTCATTGGCGGCGCCGCCGAGCTTCTTGCCGACAAAGTCCTTCGGCTCCTTGATCGGTGAGTCGGATTTCACGGCGATCGTGAATGGCGGGCGGTTATACATCACGTACACCGCGATCGGCGCCTCGTCCGGTTTCCTGGCCGCCAGTTCGATCAGCGCATTGATGTCGCCGAAACCGATGTCGTAAGTGCCGTTCGCAACCAGCGGCACGGCAGCGCCGGAGCCATTGCCCTGGTCCATCTGCACGTCGAGGCCTTCGGCTTTGAAATAGCCGCGATCGTCGGCGAGGAAGAACCAGCCCTGCGGGCCCTGATACTTCCAGTTCAGCACCATCTTCAGTTTGGTCTGGGCCGCAGCCGGCGCAGAAAACGCAACGGCGCAGCCGATCGCTACCGCCAGGCCCAGGGTGAGACTTCGTATTTGCTTCATGACGCGCTCCTGTTGTCGGGGCTCGGAGGCCAGACCCCTGCTCAGGCGTTGCAATCGCCGTGCCCCGCCATCTGGAAGAAGACGCTAGGCGGCTTCAGTGATACGATCTGCCGCTGAATTCTTTCTGGGGTGCTGTCGTTTCGGCATCGCTGCGGTATCGGCAAGCGCGGCAATCAAGGCACAAGCCTATGAGACACCTACGATTTTTGCATTATTTCGACGCCGTTGCCCGGGCCGGATCGATCCGCAAGGCCGCCGAGCGGCTCAATGTCACCTCCTCGGCCGTCAACAGGCGGATCATGGATCTCGAGGCCGAGCTGGAAACGCCGCTGTTCGAGCGCCGGCCGCGCGGCGTGCGGCTGACGGCGGCGGGCGAATTGTTCGTCCATCACGTGCGCGGCCAGACCGCGGACCTCGACCGCGTGCGGTCACAGATCGAGGATCTGAAAGGGCTGCGACGCGGCACGGTGCGCATTTCCGCAAGTCAGGCGCTGGCGCTTGAATTTCTGCCGCGCGAGGTCGCGGCCTATCGCGCGCGCTTTCCGTTCGTGCATTTCGACGTCCTCGTGCAGGACCACATCAAGGCGATGCAGAGCCTCGCCGATTACGAGGTCGATCTCGCGCTCGTATTCCGCCCGCCCTATCTGCCGAATTTCCGCCCGCTGATGTCGTTCGAGCAGCGGCTGGTCGCAGTGATGCCGATCAATCATCCGCTCGCTGCCAAGGCCTCGATCCGGTTGCGCGATTGCGCACGCTATCCGGTCGCGCTGGCAGAACCCGAAATCGGCGGCCGCCAGTTGCTGGACGAGGCGCTGGCGCGGCGCAATCTGCGCTTCGATATCGTCGCGCAATCCAACTCCTTCGAGTTTCTGCGCCACCTTGTCATGCGCGACAACGTGATCTCATTCCAGATCGGGATCGGCGCCTCGTCCGACGAACGGCGCGGCATCGTTGTGCGCGATATTGACGAGCGCGACTCCCCCCGCGCCGACCTTGTGCTTGGCCAGTTGAGCGATCGCAATCTGCCCGTGGCATCGGCGAAATTCGCCGAGCAATTGACGCAATCCTTCCTAGCCATGCGCGGCGAGGCGCTACGGGCAAGCGCTTAAGTGTAATAAACGGTCATCAATTGCCGGAGACGTCATGCTGTTTCGCGCGCTTATCCTCGCCCTTCTCCTGCTGCCCGCCCCGGCTCTGGCCGACGTCAAGGACGTCACGCAGAGGATCGCGGCGCTCGCTCCGCAGGCGCTGGTGCTCGTGGTGGATTCCAAGGGCAACGAACTGGTGGCTCGGAACGCCAAGGAGCCGTTCGTCCCGGCCTCGGTCGCCAAGATCGTCACCGCCTGGCTGGCGATGGAGGTCCTTGGCGGCGATTACCGCTTTCAGACCCGCTTCTACCTCGACGACAAGCGCGTGCTCTATGTGCGCGGCGGCGGCGATCCGTTCCTGATTTCGGAGGAACTGGCGGCGCTCGCAAAAAAGCTGGTCGCTGTGGTCGGCAAGAAGCCGATCACCGGCATCGTGCTGGACGCGAGCTATTACCCGTCCGACCTCCGCGTCCCGGGAATTGAGGACACCGACGAGTCCTACAATGCACTGAACTCCGCATTGGCGGCGAATTTCAACACGGTCAACGCCGTGCGCAAAGGCAACAACGTGCGCTCCGCCGAGAAGCAGACCCCGATCACCCCGCTCGCGATCAGCCAGTTCCGGCAGCGCGGCCCCGACGGAAAAGGCCGTATCAGCCTGAGCCAGGATCCCGCGGTGAGCCTGCAATATGCCGGTGAACTGATCGCAGCGTTCATCGACCGGGCCGGCGGCAGCGTGAAGGGCGAAATCTCGACCGGCTCCATCCCCGAGGGGCTGAAGCCGATCTACATTCACCGGCAATCGCGTCCGCTCTCGAAGATTCTCATTGAGCTGCTGCGCGCCTCGAACAACTATATCGCCAACCAGGTCTTCCTGGAGATCGGCGCCCACCGGCTGGGCGGGCCCGTCAGCCTCGAGAAATCGCTCAAGGTCGCGAACGAGATGCTCGCCGCACAGGGCCTAGCCGCGGACATCCATCTCCTGGAGGGATCGGGCATCAGCCGTGACAACCGCTTTACCGCCATCGGCCTGGCCAGGGTGCTCGCGCTGTTCGCGCCTCACGCGGACCTGCTGCGCGGCCGTGACGGCGGCATGAAC
Organism: uncultured Hyphomicrobiales bacterium; assembly: GCA_964539845.1. Taxonomy (GTDB): domain Bacteria; phylum Pseudomonadota; class Alphaproteobacteria; order Rhizobiales; family Xanthobacteraceae; genus Pseudorhodoplanes. The sequence continues at coordinate 7,391 of CAZIKZ010000010.1, read as the reverse complement.
AAGACCGGCACCATGGACGGGGTCCGCACGCTCGCGGGCTATGCCGACACCAAAAATCACGGCCGGGTCCGCGTCGTGATCTCGCTCAGGAGTAATGACGGCGAGATGCGCTTCCGGCTATTCCGGGCGATCGAAGCGGGGTTGTAGAAGGAGTCTCGCACACGGAACAACTGGCTCCGTCCATCGTTACAGCGGCGACCGCCCAATGCGGAATAACGGCAGGGAGCTTGTGATGGCCAAGACCAAAACTCTGGAAGATCTGTTTCACGACACACTCAAGGACATCTACTTCGCAGAGAAGAAGATTCTTACGGCCCTTCCCAAGATGGCGAAGGCGGCGCAGAGCCCTGATCTGAAGGCAGCGTTCGAGAAGCATTATAGCGAGACCGAGGGTCAGGTTGACCGTCTCGAACAGGTCTTCGGGGAAATCGGCGCGAAGCCGCAGGGCAAGACCTGCGATGCCATCGTCGGTATTCTCGAAGAGGGCAAGTCTGTCATGGACGATTACAAGGGTGCCCCTGCCCTTGATGCCGGGCTGCTCGCCGCCGCTCAGGCGGTCGAACACTACGAAATCTCCCGGTACGGCACCCTTCGCACCTGGGCGCAAGAACTCGGTTACACCAAGTCGGTCAAGCTTCTGCAGCAGACGCTGGATCAGGAACAGGC
>CAZIKZ010000010.1:0-6625 GCA_964539845.1 uncultured Hyphomicrobiales bacterium | reverse complement strand
TCGAATGCCGCACCAATTTTCTCGGTGACCATGACCGGCACTTCAGACAAGTCCCCCAGCGCCATTTTCAACAGGCGCGAATTGATGACGCTTCCCGATTCGAGATTCAGCATGAAGACGGAGTACCAGATCAGCATCTCAAGTAATGCTGTTCGGCGCATTTCGTTCCGACATGTCAAATGACATAGACCCTCCTGAGGTGACACCGGAGCCCGGCGGCTTTATCGTCGTTTCGAGTGGAGAGCTGAATGTCAGGTATTGAAGAGGACGCTGCCGCAGTCAGAAACATTACGGCCGTCAAGTCCATTTTGGATATCGTCTGTCAGACGACCGGGATGGGCTTTGCAGCTGTCGCGCGTGTCACCGACGAAAAGTGGCTGGCATGTGAAGTCCTCGACCACGTGAATTTCGGGCTCGCGGCGGGCGACGAACTGCCGATCCAGACTACGCTTTGCAGCGTGGTCCGCGCTTCGGGACAGGAAATCGTCATCGACAATGTGAGCGAAGATCCGGTTTATGCGGATCACCACACACCGAAGATGTACGGGTTACAAAGCTATATCGCCGTTCCCATCACACTGAGTGACGGCTCCTTCTTTGGGACTTTATGCGCCATCGATTCGCGGCCCGCACGCCTCAAGACTGGCCCAGCGATCGGGATGTTTCGTCTTTTCGCGCAACTCATCGGCCATCACATCGACAGCCAAAGAACTCTTGCGGACAAGTCTGCCCTGCTGGATGCATCGATCGAGACCTCAGCCTTGCGCGAACAATTCATGGCTGTTCTTGGCCACGACTTGCGCAACCCCCTCGCAGCCGTCCGCGCCGGAACCGACATGTTGTTACGAGAGCCGCAGACCGATAAATCGGGCCGCGTACTCATCGCCATGCAGCAAAGTCTTGCCCGAATGACAGGTCTTGTCGCGAATATGCTCGACCTCGCGCGAGGACTGTCAGGAGGCATCGCGATTGCGCGGGACACGACCAAACCGATCTCATCGACCATCGAGGAGATTGTTGCCGAGACCAAAGCCGCCCATCCCGACACCGTCATCCAGGTCAGCATCGATTTGAAACAGGCCGTACCGGTCGATCACGCCCGCATCGGCCAAATGTTCACCAATCTTCTGACCAACGCCGTCACGCACGGGTCAGCGGAGCAACCGATAAAGGTCAGCGCCGAGATCCTGGAGGATAACTTCGTTCTTTCCGTCGTGAATGCCGGTCGCCCCATTCCACCGGATGCAACGGCACGCCTCTTTCAACCGTTTTATCGCACCGAGCCTTCAGGCGCGAAGCAAGGTCTCGGGCTCGGCCTCTACATCGCGTCGCAGATCGCAAGCAGTCATGGCGGATCCCTCGATCTCCAGTCCGACGATGCCGGAACGATATTCACGTTCCGGATGCCGCTCGGTTCCTGACCCTCAGTGACCTGCGATCACTGTGCCGCGATCCGTTCGACGTCCGGCAGCACCCAGGCCTTGTCGAGAATGCGCGCCGCGCAACACTGCTACGTGGTTATGGGTTTTTATCCCGGTCGGTTCGGGACACCCCTCCGCCGGCGAAGCGGTTGAGCCCGAGCGGCGTACGATTGAGGTTGCGCGTCGCTTCAAGGAGATAGGGCACCGCGGGAGCGTTGCGCTGTGCGAGCGCGGCATAATCGGCGTCGGCCTTCGCCATGACCTCGGCGAGTTCGCCGCGGAAACTGTCCCAGTTCACTTTCGTGGACTTGCCACCGGACAGAACAATCTCGCCATCGACGATGACCGTGTCGACGCCGCGGCCGGTCTCGCTATAAACCATCTGGCGCGCGGCGCTGTTGAACGGCTGGTAGGCGATGTCGGAGAGATCGATCAGCGTGAGGTCGGCCTTCATGCCGGGCTTCACCTCACCAACCTGCCCCGCCAATCCGACCGCACGCGCGCTGCCGATCGTGGCCGCATCGATCGCGTCGCAGGCGAACACGCCGGAGGCCTCACCGTCCATACCTTGCGCCAGCAGCGCATACATCTTCATGGCCTGGAACAGGTTCTGGCAATCGCTGCAGCTGCAATTGTCGCAACCGAGCGCGAGGTTTACTCCCGCGCGCTTGAAATCGATCAGCGGCGCCGTGCCATTCTTGAGTTTCAGATTGGCAAGCGGGTTGTGCACCACGCCGGCGCCGGCCTGCGCCAGTTCGTCGATCTCCGGCCGCGTCAGGTAAACGCCGTGCGCAAGCGTCGTGCGATGCGTGAGCAGGCCGATCTCGCGCATATAGCGCACATAGGAGCCACCGAACGTGCCGTAGACGGTCCGCGCCTTGGCGAGTTGCGCGCGAGTCTCGTAGGTGTGCGTCAGCACCGGCAGGTCGAACTCTGCGGAGATCGCGGCCAGGCCTTCCAGCAATTGCGTCGAGCAGCGCTGCGGCCCGGATGGACCGATCGCCCAATGCAGGCGCTGCGGCAACGGATGTCTCCGCGCAATCTGTGCGCGGATGAAGGCGATGTCGGCTTTCGCGTCGCCCGGCTTGCCGCCGATGATGGCCGCCACGTCAGGGGGAATATCAGGCGGCAGGAACGGCTCGATGTCGAGCGCGGCAAGGTCGCGAACCGCGATGGAAAACACCACGCGGATGCCAACCTCGTCATAGGCGGACAGGATCGTGTCCAGCGTCTCCTCGTCCTGCGGGACGAGCGAGTTCATGTCCTGGATGGTGGTGATGCCGTGCCGCAGCGCCTCCAGCGCACCAAGCAGCGTGCGCGCGCGCAACTCCGCCTTGCTGCGCGTGCCCCAATAGGCCGGCTGCGAATGCAGCATCCATACGTCGAACGGCATGTCCTCGAAGCGGCCTTTGCTGAGGACGTCGTAGGAATGGTAATGCGCGTTGACCAGACCGGGGATGATGAGCTTGCCGGTCGCATCGATCACGCGTGCGTCGGCCTGGCCGTTGCTCGCCGCCCGAGCAATGTCAGTCGCGGCCTGCTCTCCGGGTTCTACGACCGCGAGGATCCGGTCTTCTACGAGGATGACATCGCGCGATGGCGGACGATGGATGTCGGCGGTCCGGTCATAGACGCGGCCGCCTTTGATCAAGGTTTTCATAAGCCCGGCATCGCTAACGTATTGAATCCGGGGCGGAAAGCGGGGCCGCGCCGGACTTTGAGGGAGCTTAGTTCGACTTCGGCGCGAACATCCGGTCGGCCTTAGCCGGCAGGAACGAGCGGTTGAAAACCTCCCCCGCCTTCGGCTTGGCCTTCAATTCATAGGCCTCCGCAATCAGGTCGATCGACCGCCCCAACTTGTCGTCTTTGATGTCGCCGAAGCCAAGTTCGGTGAACTCCGCACCGTTCATCAGATTGCCGAGCGCATAGATGATGCGCTTTTTTTCGACATCCGAATTGATCAGCGGCTCGATCTTGGCGAGCGTCTTCACGCCCATTTCCGGATCGTCGATGACGTCCTTCAGCGCCTTGTTGATCGCCCGAACGAGGCCGGCAACAGCCTTCGGATTGTCCTTCAGGAGTTTCTGCGAGACCATGATGCCGTTGGAATACAGATCAAGGCCGAGATCGCCGTAATTGAACCAGACATAATCCTTTTCTGGGTCCTGTTTCTGCTGGATCAAGTTCATGTAGCTGGTGACGTTGAACACCAGAGATCCCTGCACCTGATCCTGGATCAGCATCTGTTCCTGCAGATTCGGCGCCATGTTCAGGATGTCGATCTTTGAAATGTCGAGGTTATTGGCCTTTGCAAGGCTCGGCAGGAGACGCAGCGTCGCACTGCCCGCCGGTCCGCCGAGCTTTTTGCCCTCGATGTCTTTGATGGTCTTGATCGGCCCGCTCGCTTTCGTAACCAGCACGAAGGGCGGACGGTTATAGATCTGATAGACCATCACCGGCGCTTCACCCGGTTTGTTCGCCGCCTGCTGAATGATGGCGTTCATGTCGCCGAAGCCGGCATCATACGCGCCCGACATGATCCGTGTGATGGTGGCTGCCGAGCCTTCGCCCTGGTCGATCTTTACGTCGAGGCCTTCGGCTTTGAAATAGCCCTTTTCCTGCGCGACATAATACCAGGCGTGGATTCCCTGGTGCTTGAAGTCGAGCGTGAAACGGATCGGCGTCAGCGATTGCGCCGCAGCCGGTATGGCCGTCACGACTGCAAGCGCACCGGCGAGGACGGCACGGCGCGCAAATCTGGTGGTGATCATCGAGAAACTCCCTTGCGACGATTCAAGCTGCCCAAGGCGCTTGAGCCGCGAAATCGCGTTGAACCGACGAGCGAATGCAGCAAGCCCCGTGCCACCGCCCCTCACACGCGAACGTTAGGGCCGATCACTGCCCCGATCTGCCGCCGATTTCTCTCCAGAACGATGCCGAAACGACATCGCCCGGATCGGAGGCAGCAAATTACTGAGGAAGCGGCTGGAGCTTGCCTTGAATACCCTTGAGCCGGGCGCGATCACCGGCCCAGAGCACATTATTTGTGCACTTGATTTCCGCCGGGCTGCCGACGCTCGCAGACCAAATTATCAGGCGTATAATGGCCGTACAGAATTGGAGACACAGATGGCCCAGCTTCCGCTTGCGACAGTTCACGGCCTTTTCCATATCGCGATCAAGACCGCGGACTTGGTCGCTACAGTGCATTTCTGGACCAAAGTCATTGGTCTGAAAGATCTGCATCGTCCGGACTTCGGATATCCGGGCGCCTGGCTCGCTTGTCCGCAGCCGGGCGGGCTCGGGATCATCCATATTTATGCCGGCGGCCCGGCCCTCGGTCCGGAAGGCAAGGCTCCGTACGGCACGGCCGCCATCGACCATGTCTCGCTGTCGTGTTCTGGCTTCCGGTCCTACATCGAGCGCTTCAAGAGCGCGGGACTGGACTGGCGCGAGTTCGAAGTACCGGGAACCACGCTCTGGCAGCTGTTCGTATACGACCCGAGCGGCGTACAGCTCGAACTTACCTTCGAAGGCAGCATCGAAGGCGACGAAACACCGGACCTTTCGCCCGGTCGCGTCTATGTGCCCGGCGCCAGTTTCTTCAAACCAGCAACCTATCCCAAGTTGCTCGAACCGGCTTGAGCCGCCGGCCAAACAATCGGAGGCTTACGCAGCCGATCAGTTTGAAACGCCGGCTTCCGCGAACATTTTTTTGAAGCGTGCAGCATCGCTCGCAATCGCTGCGTTGAACGCGCTCGCCTGGTTCGGTGCAAAAGCCACGCCCTGCTGCGAAAGCCGCTTTTGCACGTCTGGCAACGCAATGACAGCGGCAACATCCGCATTGATCCGGTTCACGATGGCAGGCGGCGTCCCGGACGGCGCAAGTAGACCAAACCAGGCATCATAGGAAAATTCCGGCATGCCGGCTTCCGCGAAGGTCGGCACGTTCGGCAGCGTCGGCAGCCGCGTGTTGGTCGTCACGGCCAGCGCCTTGATCTTGCCAGCCTGGATCAGATCGGAGCCGACATTCCACAGCGTAAAGAACATCTGTGCATCGTTTCGAATTATCGCGGTCTGTGCTTCCGGAGAGCCCTTGTACGGCACATGCGTCATCTCAAGCTTCGCGGTTTGACGGAACAATTCAGCGCCGATGAAGGCGGTGCTGGCGAGGCCTGAGGATGCGAAATTAAGCTGCTTCGGCCGCACGCGCACATAGTCGATGAACTCCTTCAGCGACGACACCGGCATCTCCGGCGGCACGATCATGATCGTTGGCATCGAGGCGATGCGGATCACCCCGGTGAAATCGGCCACGGGATCAAAAGTCAGGTTCTTGTTCACCAGACCAATGATCGTGTGACCGTTCGAGGTGAGCATCAGGTTATGGCCGTCGGGGGTCGCTTTCGCGGCGACGCCCGTTCCCGCAATACCCGGACGGTTCTCGACAATAACGGGCTGCCCCCAACGCTCCGACAGTCGGTCGGAAATCGTGCGTGCCAGAAGGTCGGTTACACTGCCCGCCGAGAACGGCACGAGGATCCTGACCGGCTGATCCGGAAACTTCGCCGGTGCTTGAGCCGACGCGGAACCCATTCCCAGGCCAAAGCCGAACACGACGGCACACGCGAGCGCAAGCTTACGCATAGGGCATCCTCCCTTGTGACGTCCGCAGCCTTTTTGTTCTGAATATGTGGCTGCGGCTTTTCTGAAATCGATCAGCGCTCCGCGACGGTCAGCGAATAACGTCCCTCGGCCGCAAGGCATTCCGCTTCCGGAAGCCCGAGTTCTTTCCGCACGATGTTGGTGCCGAGCACCATCGAGACCATCTTGTAGGCGGCGTGGCGCCGGCCCATGCCCTCACGACCCATGCCACAATCGGACGAGATGACCAGCCGCTCGGCCGGAATATGTTTCAATGCTTCGCGGATCAACGCAGCGACTTCGTCGGGCCGCTCGATCTGCAGGGTGTGGTGGTCGATGACGCCGATGACCACTTTCTTGTCCTTGACGATCTCACCGATGGCCTTCAGGTCACCGGTCCCGGACGAGCAGGTCTCGAATGTCAACGCGTCTGCTTCAACAGAATTCAGCGCTTCCAGCGTTGGCTGATAGCTCTGCGGCTCCTTGAAGATGCGCTGCTGCGAGGGATTGCCCCAGCAGGTGTGGCACCAGATTTCAGTCTTGTCGCGCAGACCCTTCAC